>JACMJO010000540.1 GCA_014380605.1 Fimbriimonadaceae bacterium
AAGGACGATGCTCGAGGGCGTCTTCTGCTTCGCCATGATTTTTTGGGCCTCTTCGGCGACGATGTTTGAACCGAGCACATTGATCTCGAACGACTTAAGCCACTGTTCGTCGGTGTTCTTTCCCTCAGGCGAAGGAGGAATGAAGACGGCGGCGATATTCACCAAGACATCCACACCACCAAACGATAGAACGGCTTTTTCCATGGCTTGACGGACGGATTTACGGTTTGTGATATCGATCACCACGCCTTCGACGACCTCCTTGCCATGGGACGCACGCATGGTTGCTACAGCTTCATCCACCAACTCTTGCCTGATATCGGCCAATACCACGCAGGATCCTTCATTCAGAAGCCGCTTTGCGATCTCTTGCCCGATTCCTGGCCCCGCCCCGATGAGCAAAGCGATCTTTCGGGACATCTCTTTCTCGGGGGGCTGGCGCTTCAGCTTTGCTTCCTCCAGGAGCCAGTACTCGATGTTAAACGCTTCTTGCTCGGGCAGTGCGATGTACTTGGAGACTACTTCAGCCCCACGCATGACCTCGATCGCGTTGCGATAGAACTCTCCGGTCACGCGAGCCTCGGTTGGATTTTTGCCAAAGCTGATCATGCCGATGCCCGGAAGCAGGACTACACTTGGGTTCGGATTCCGCATCGCTGGTGAATCTGGATGCTTACATCGTTCGTAGTAGGCGGCATAGTGGGCGCGGAAGTCAGCGAGCGCCTGGTCGATGCTTGCTTCGCTTAGGTCTTCCAAAATCAGGGGCCGAATCTTCGTGCGAAGAAAGTGATCGGGGCAACTGGTGCCCAGCGTCGCCAAGTCATGAGCCTTCGCCCGAGAGAGGTATTCCAATACGGCATCGCTTTGATCGATTTTTCCGATCAGCCGTTGGCCGTTGAAAGCAACCCTTCCTCGTAGTAGTGGAAGCAACTCAGTAAGTCTCTCGGTTCCACCATCGATTTGTCTGGCTCGAACGACTTCGCCGAAGGGATGCGACTTCGTGTTGCGAGCAATGTACTCGGCGGCTTGATTGATGAGGCGCAGGGTCAGTTCATAGCACTCCTCCCATGTTTCGGCCCAACAGATGAAGCCGTGCTGTCCCATGAGGGCTGAGTTGATGCCGGGATTGGCTTCAAGGAGGTCTCGCAGCATCAAGCCCAGCTCTAAGCCCGGGCGCATCCAAGGCAAGTAACCCATCTCACCCTTGTAGATTTCATGCATCAGCTTTTCCGCATCGTGAGAAGCGGCAACCGAGATCACCGCATCGCTGTGCATGTGGCTAACGGCTCTAGCGGGCACGAAGGCGTGCAGCGGAGTGTCGATGGATGGGGCCGCCGGGTTATCGTTGAAGATACAGTGCCGATACAGCGCCACAATGTCGTCTTCGGGCAGGCTGCCTTTCGCCTTCCGCCCCTCAATATAGCGACCCTCGGTCGAGAGCACCTTGTCTTGGTAGAGCGAGGCAAATCCCGATCGCTTCGCGGTGCCCAAGTCGCCACCTGAACCCTTGACCCAAAGGACCTCGACCTCCTGACCTGACAAAGGATCGACTTGTCGGACCTTGACCGATGTGTTTCCTCCGCCGAAGTTGGTGATGCGAGGATCAGAGCCAAGCAAGTTGCTGGCATAAACCATCTTGTCGACCTCGTCGGTCGGAGCGTAGTCGGGATTCCAGAGAGAGGGTATGAGGATCGAAGGGTCTTGGATCATGCGATGGGGTTTCCTGCTAGTTGCCGAAGCAATGCCTGACGATAATGCTCGTCGGGGCGGGTATGGATGCGGTCGATCTGCTCGGCGCTGAGCGGTTTTAGTTCAAGTCCGGAGGCAAATCCTTGGAGCCACACGCGGCCCGCTTTCACTGACATCAGCGTGCCGCTGAGGACTTCTTGGGCGGTTTGACCGAGTGTGATTAGGCCATGATTCTCTAGCCAGATCGTCTTAGGCGTCTCTTCACGGTGGCGTATGTATTCCTCAACAGAAGACATGACTGCCTGAGCCAAGGGTAGCCCCGGATCGGCATAGGGGACAAATACCGTTTCCGGTCCACAGCACACGACCTCGTCGGGGAAAATTCGCTTCTTGGCCAAATCGGAAGCACTGGTGGTGCTAATTAGACTTAACAGCGGGGTGGGATGCGTATGGCCGACAAAGCCGACTCCGGGCAATGCCAATAGAAAGGCATGCATGAAAGTCTCGACACTGGGCATCAACCCTGACGAGCCAACGGAGATCGACTTCAGGGCTTCTCGGATCTCAGCATCGCTCAAACTAGCTTTATCCAGCAGTCTGTAAGCGGCAGGAAAGTCGACTTCGACTAAACCGTCCTCGGTCAGACTTGAAAGGTTGAACCCGCTTGCCTTCACCCAGAAGGAATCCCCGTCTCGAGCCGAGGCGTTGCCTTCAGCCAGGATCGCGAGATCGTGGCTTGGATCGCCGAGGTTGCGGCTTAGCCAAACCAAATCCTCGACAATTGGACTCATCGGCCCTAGTTTACTGGCCCGTTAAACCGATTCTCCGCTAGTCCTGGTTAATTGCTATGCTATCCCCATGGCCAAAGGATTGGGGAATGTTTTCGGTCAGGCCTCTTGGAAGGTGGCTTCGGATCGCGTCGAGGCTCATATCTCGCAAACGGGCGCTCAAGTCGGACCGGTCACATTTGACCTGGGTGACAAGAAAGTCCAGCCCTTTCACATCTCGCCCTGGCACTCCGAGCTGATCGACGCTCCTTCGCTCATCAAAGTATTGCGCGGTGATTTCTTTTGCCTGCCTTTTGGACTGAACGAGACTGCATACGGCGACGAGGAACATCCCGTCCACGGTGAGACGGCAAACGAGGTCTGGACCGAGGTGGGAGCCGGAACCTATGAGCTAAGAACGCGCATTCGTGCGGGTTTAGTCCGGCGGAAGGTCTCCCTTCGATCTGGCGAAACGAACATTTACCTAAGTAGCGCAATTGTTGGGATGTCGGGGCCGATGTGCTTTGGGAACCACGCAATGCTCGCGTTCCCATCTCAGGGGTTGGTGTCGGCGAGCTCATTCATGTTTGGACAGGTGTTTCCGGGCGAGTTCGAGGTTCCGGCCGCAGGCGGATATTCGTCGCTAAAGGAAGGCGAGGTTTTCCAGCGATTGGAAGTAGTCCCAATGGCCAATGGTTCCATCGCAGACTTGTCAACATATCCGGCCCGCGAGGGCTTTGAAGACTTGGTGATGCTGGTGGGCGACGAGTCTCTTCCGTTTGCTTGGAATGCGGTGGTGTTTCCTCAAGAAGGCTATCTGTGGTTCTGCCTGCGCAATCCAAAGGTTCTTCGCCATACAGTTCTCTGGCACTCCAACGGGGGCCGGCACTATGCACCTTGGAACGGAAGACATCGGGCGGTGCTGGGAATCGAAGACGTGACCGCCTATTTCCACTATGGTCTAGCGGAATCTTGCGCCCCAAATCCGATCTCAGATCAAGGATTTCTAACCTGCGTCGATCTTGACCCGGCAGTACCGCTTGAAGCGAATACGATCATGGGCGTGGTGCGGGTCGACGAAAATGCAGAGCATGTCGAAGACATCGTGGAGGCTGCCGGAGGCGTTGATATCCAGATGCGGTCAGGTGAGACTATCTTTGCAAAGGTCGACCTGCCTTTCCTGAAGTAGGCAAGCAACGCACTAGTAGTAGCCATATTGCTCGCCCAGAGACAGGCAATCACCCCACGGCAGAACACCCGACGAGCTATCAGGAGCAAGCAAGCTTGAAGCGGCGACGCAAACGCCAAAGCGGAGACACTCCTCGACCTCGAATCCATCCGTGAATCCCGAGAGATAGCCAGCGGCAAAAGCGTCACCCGCACCAACCGCTCCTTTGATCTGATCATCGGGCATTCGAACAGATCCGTGTTCCGTGCGCTTACCATCGCTTGAGAAGGCATAGACTTGATCAGGAGTGTGAACGACAAGGTGTCCTTTGATTCCCTCCATAAGCAGTTCACCCGCCTGCAAAAGTCTTTCATCATTCGGGTTGGTGATCGCAATGCCCGTTGTGCGCGACAGCTCGAATTCGTTCATGAAGACGATGTCGGCATGCTTGAGGGCGGGCAAGACGGTTTTGAGAAAACGGTCGCTATCCTCACTCACCACGTCGATTGAGGTTGTGAGGCCGTGGCTCTGCGCCCCCGCAAGCACCCGAGCTGCCCCGGTTCCGAACTCCTCATCAGGAGCATCAAGGCCATCGAGGAGGAGTAAATACCCAAGATGCAGATGGCCGGACTGCACTCGATCGAAATCGAAGTGCTCAGGATTGAGGAAGGCGTTGGCTCCGCGCTGGTGAAAGAAGGTTCTTCGCCCGGTGGACTCCACGGTCATCACGTCCGTGTACGAGGTGTGCGCTTCGGGGATCTGGGTCAATAGGCTCGTGTCGATCTTGCACTGTTGGCAATCATCAAGAACCCGCTTGCCGTCTGGGTCCATTCCCACAAGTCCAATCGCCTGAAGCCCACCGGCATAACCGATTCGGGAGAGGCCCTTCAGCAGGTTGTAGGGTGCGCCCCCGTTCCCGCTCGACTCTTCTAGAATGTTTGCGAGCGCGTCTTGGGCGGGATAGGTGTCGATAACTTTGACCCTATCGATGATCCAGTTGCCCCCGGCGGCAATTCCCGACCTCATTGATCGCTCACCAATTGCACGATAGGCTCCTCATCCTCGCGTACTTCACTGAACCGCCCAATTTTGGGATTGGCAAAGAAGTTGTCGTGCAAGTCGTCGTTAGCCGTGGAAACCTCCCCGATGATGCACTCCTCAGTGGTGGGCTCAAACTCATGCCACAGCCCTGGATCAAGGGTAATTCGCTCACCCGGTCCCAGCATCACCGAATCCCAAGAGAGGAACAGTTTGGACTCGCCATTCACCTGGACATTGACCGCCTCGTGATTGCCGATCTCTGGCTTGGAGGCCCAAATCGTCACCCGCAACCCCCCGGTTCGGCAAATGATGTCCTCCTTCTTTTTGCCGTGGCAGTGGGCGGGCGTGACCATGCCCTTACGGGCATACATTAGTTTTTCGCAATACTCCGGTTGTTCGGCCAGGTTGACGAGAACCAGTCCCCAGCGCCGCCAATTGCCGAGGCCGAAGTCGGTTACATCCCATCGAGGGCTGGGAGGAAGGTGCCAGGCGTGGAGCCCAAAGAACGCGCTGGCATCCAGGATGAGTTGGTTGATTTCAGAGCGCTTCATGGCGATTGGCTTACAAGTCTAACTGAACAACCGACTTGGTCGAGGAAGACTCCAGCGCCGCCTCATTGAGTCGATGCGCCAACACGCATTCATCGGGCGTCGCGCACCCGAAGCGATCTCCCAGGGTCCCCGCCCGCTCGGCCAAAAACGCGGCCCACATCTGCAAGAAGGCATCAGGGAATCCAAACTCAAAAATTGGTCCTGTCACAACTGGAAACTGCGTCTGATGGCCCAGGTCGATCCGTTGCCACATCTGCTCCTTCTCCCGGCGGAATGTCCATAACGTCTTCGGGTCCTTCGTGGAGTAACGAATACTCCCTTCTGTGCCATAGACCTCGATGAACCAGGTGTTGGTCTCACCGGGGGCGATACGCTTAACCTCAATCCGCATGGGCGTCTCGTGGCCACCAATCAGAGCATCCACATTCCAGATCGCATTGTCGTCGGTATCGCAAGGGACAAGCTGGCCGCTCGCATCGGGCCTTTGAGGGAAGATGTTGTTCAGCTGGGCATGAACCCGCACGGGCTTCCACCCGAGCCGCATCGGGATGTGCCAAACGTGGAGCCCAAGATCGTTCATCACCCCCGCTTCGCCGCATCGAGCCTTTTGCCGCTTCCAATTGATCGGCTTGCTGGGATCAAGATCGCTGGAGTGCCAAAACCCCGCCCGCACCTCGATAATCCGTCCGAGTTGCCCACTCTTCACCGCCTGAAACACCCGTTGCGCCCCGGGGTAGAAGGGGAACTCACTCGAACACCTCACAAATCGACCGCTAGTGCGGGCGCTAAGAGCAACGTTCATCGCCTGCTTCAGATCCATACCAAACGGCTTCTCAGCAAACAGGTCTTTGCCCGCTTTCAGCACATCCAAGTAGATCTGTTCGTGCAAATCATGAGGGACCGCAACATAGACTGCGTCCACATCCTTGCTCGCCAGCAATTCACGGTAATCCGCCGTCTTCAAGGCGATGCTTGGGATGCGATCGAACCAGGCGCGAGCGGCATCGCTTACGTCGGCAACAGCGGTAAGGGTCGGTTGGTCCGGTTGAATCTCCAGCGCGCACCACCGCGCCAAAGCGCTCGCCACCTCCTTGCCCATGAGTCCGCCGCCAATGATGCCGATTCGTGTCATCGTGATAAGAAGATATTAGCCCGACGAGGAGCGGCGAAGGTGTTGCCTAGCAATATGCGCTTTGTTGGATGGCTTTTTCGTGGGATGGGTCGATCGCCAGGATGTATCTGATATTGGCGCAACCATCATCGATCTCACCGAGCATAAGCTGGGTCATCGCTAGCTCATAGCGAACATCTAGATCGTTGGGTACTTCGGAACTGAGCGCGGCAAGAGTGGCCATCGAGCCTTCGAAATCGCCCTCAAAGCCCTGAATAAGCCCGATTTGCATTCGAGCCTTTATGTGGCGCGGGTTAAAACCAAGCACACGCTGAAACTCGGCTTTCGCCTCAGCATACTGGCCATTACAGCGGTACTCAAACCCTTTATGGTAGATCTCGTTCTCGTCCATAGAGATCGCTCGGCCAAGTTGCCGGGACGGTGAGTATATCACGTCCCGGAACGAAGTTTTGCTTGTATCGGAGAAGCTACGCTGGACCCGGTTCGAATCGCGGCGGCGCGATACTGGGTTTGCGTGTCTTTTCCGCTTCCTTATCCTCTGCTTCACTCCCATCGTCAGGGTGGTTAGTGGGGATTTCTATCTCAGGTAAAGGTTTTCCTGCAAGAACCAGAAGGAAATCGTCACGGTTCAAAGTTTCTCGCTCAAGCAATGCTTGAACCACCGCATCGAGTTGGCCCCGATGCTCCAACAAAAGATCGGTCGCTCGTCGATGGCTCTAGTCGACGATGTCGCGAACTTCCTCGTCGATCTGTCTTGCGACGTCTTCGGAGTAGTTTCGCTCATCGTTGTAGTCACGGCCAAGGAACGGGTTGTGGGCTCGACGGCCAAGGGCCAACGTTCCCAACTTCTCGCTCATGCCGTATTCACAAACCATGGCGCGGGCGATTCTCGTGACGCGCTCAAGATCGTTTGATGCGCCTGTCCAAACTCGGTTGAAGACGATCTCTTCCGCGACACGTCCGCCGAGCAAGGCAGTGATGTCGTCGTTCAGCTCATCCTTGCTGACCAGGAACTTATCGGCTTCGGGTACATGCCAGGTCGATCCAAGCGACATGCCGCGAGGAAGGATCGTCACCTTGTGAACGGGATCGCAGTTCTCAAGAAGCTCGCCGATGACTGCGTGTCCAGCCTCGTGGTAGGCAATAACCTCGCGCTCGGTGGAGTCCATGATGCGGCTCTTGCGCTGAGGGCCGGCGATAACGCGGTCGAGCGCTTCATCGAGGTCATCTTGTTGGATTCGCGTATGCCCGCGCCGGGCGGCCAAAAGAGCGCCTTCGTTGAGCATATTCGCGAGATCGGCGCCCGTGAAACCAGGGGTTCGCTTTGCCAGACTTTCCATGCTGACGTCGGTTTCAATCGGTTTGCCTTTCGCGTGAATCTTCATGATCGCGGCGCGACCAATCTGGTCAGGCGCGTCCACGACGATCTGGCGGTCAAAACGACCCGGTCGAAGCAAGGCGGGATCGAGAACATCGGGTCGGTTCGTGGCGGCAATCATGATGACGCCCGAGTTGGGGTCAAAGCCGTCCATCTCAACGAGCAT
>JACMJO010000541.1 GCA_014380605.1 Fimbriimonadaceae bacterium
GAGAATGCGATCGTCCGGGCGAACTTTCCCACGATCGCTGAGGTCGTCGAGGGCGTCTTCGATCCCTTTGAGCGTCGCCTTCTCGTCGGTCAGGACGGTTACGTTGTCGGCGGGAAAGCCAAAGTAGTCGACAAGGGTTTGCCGCATGCCTTCGGCATCGTTAACGGCGAACTTGAGCTGAACGCTCTTGGGGAGGTTTGGATACTTGTTGATACCAACAATTAGCGCATGGGAGCCAGTGTAGACGGGCAATCCCGTAGGAGCCTCCACCCTGGTAAGTGTTAAATCCCTGGGCGTCTCTTGACCAAGAGCAACCCCAGGCAGGAGTAAACACAGGAAAAGGAGAATCGGGTTTCTAGTACGGTACATCCTCTACTCCTCCTTGCTTCTTTCCTATCCCAGCGACTTGAGTTTTGACTCTAACGAAGCCTTTTGATCGGCAGACATCCCCGGAACCTTGATCCCTTCCTCCAAGATCGCCTTCGCTCCGTCCAAGTTCTTCTTTGCCAGATGCAGATCGGCAATGCGAAGATACGGAACGCCGTACGTAGAATCGTTCGCAATCGCGGACTTGTATTTGGCTTCTGCTCCCGAAGGGTTTGACACGTAAAGTGCGTCGCCCTGTTGCCGAAGGTCGATTGCGGCAATCCTGAGCTCTTCCGCCGACAAGTCTCGACCACCGAACTGCTCGGACTTTTCAGGGTCCATGGACGATCGAATTTTGAGAATCAATTGACTGGCGAGGGCGTTAGGCATCAGACCCCATTCTCTTGCGAACGCTGAGTCCGCTGTTATAACAAAGTTCTTGCCGCCGGTGCCTACAACATATTGCCCCTTAACCTGGGCCACTTTCAGCATGGTCCACCAAAGACGGTTGGACTGGTTAAGGCTCTGCATTCGCAATGCCACAACTTGGGCCCTTTTCTTCGCGTCCAGCTTCGAAGTGCCTGCTAGAACCTCGACGACGGTCTTGCTTCGACCAGCAATGTTGAGTTGGACTACTCCGATCGTCTTTCCACCGGGTGCCGTTCTCGATTCAGCGGTGAAGGACGCCTTTGAGTGGACCCCTGGGATTTTTCGCTTGACGACAACCTTGACCGGCACAGACTTGGGTCGCTTTGGCTTGGGATTCTTGGCGGTCGCCTTAGGTGTTGGTGGGGTCGTCGTAGTTTTTGCCCCAAGCAAAGCTTCGAATCGCTTCAGCTTGTCCAGGGTTCCGCCTCGGGCTTCGAGGTCGCTGTCCTTCGGCATGGTGTCGAGGAAGGCTAGGGCGATATCTTCCTCTGTCGCGCGAAGGTTATCAGGTTCCAAGAAGTACCGGCGAAGAATCGACTCAAGGGCGGGAACGTCCTTCTTGACCTCTGGAGTGAATCCACCTTGCACCTTTTTCAACCAGCCAAGCGCCGCAGACAGCTTTTGCTGGTTATCTTGGGCTCCGGCGAGCAAGCATCCCATTGATAGGACGACCAGCGTCGCCAGTTTCAAAGCCGAGTTCCTCATACTGTTCATTGTAACGTCCTTGTAGTTATCGGATACGAAGATTTAGGGTCTTGGATGTCCATTCGAGCCGTTTCTTCTCGATTCCATCGACGACGACCTTAAGTTGCCTGACAAGCGATTCACGAAACTTCGTTTCGTCCTTCAGATCGACCTCAGGAATCCTCACCGAACTTTTGAACGGAATCAGGATCGCCCTTAGCATCATGCGGCCATTCGAGCTGTCGTTCTCAATCGTGCCGCCCATCTTTATCGGCGCAGTAAGGTGTTGGAGAATCGGGGCTCCGGGTTGAGGGAAAGCGATTTGGAGCACGCCGTCCGCGTCATCGCGATTGAGCAGGAAGAGCATTGCTTCCTGATCCACGCTGAGATCGAGATCGAAGGTTTCGCCCCTGGCAAGCGAGATCGGGTCGGCTCGCATGTCGATCTTGGCTTTCCAAGTCGGAGTTTCAGTCGCGCTCAATCTATATAGCCTTGAAACAAGCGAGCGGAGTTCGAGATAAGTCCCCAGTCCGCTGTTCAACGACGCACGAAGGTCTTTGCCCGTAAAGTTGTAAACCTTGGATTTCTCCATGTCATCGCCAGTAACAGTGGTTGAGAGCTTGTTCTTGTCCGCCCGAACCTGGACGATCACGTCGGGGGGCGATCCGACAGGGGCAAACTCCGAATTCGGAAGGCGCTCCTTCAAGAACGCCTCAAGATCCTTCGAGGCCTTCTGATAGGTTTGGAGGCGTTGCTTATCCTCGGTCGGCTCCATGATCTCGATCGCCACTCGAAACTTGCGTTCCCTTTCCGCTTGGATGCGCGCTTGAGCGGCGATCGAGGCTTTGCTGTCGGCGGGGAGTTTGGAAACATCTAGACCGCCAAAGGCAGGATCGACATAGACCGAGGCTTCCATCATGGTCGCCATATCTGGACTCGGTAACAGTCCCGGCATGTAGTCGGCTTTAACCTTGTCCTTAAAGTAGGCCTGCGCCTCCCTCATACCGTCGATAAAGGCCGGGTTCTCGCCTCGGTTCAAGGCGGCGACGATGCTATTCACGAACTGATCGGTAAAGGCCCCGGACCAGCGGCTCTCGGAGGAGTTCTGGAGCCACTCGTACGCGGAGCCTCGGGCCGGGCTGGCGCTCATGAACGCGCCGGGGCCATCGTAAAGCTTTTCGCGAGCTTCGCCAGCGCTAGTCAGGCTTCGACTTACAGAACGGGGGATCGGGTTGTACTGGCGGCCAAAGTCTGATCGCGTCGGACTTTGGAAACTGCAGTCCAGTATGATGCTGACCTTCACGCCGCGCGTGTCGAGTTGCTTAGCCCAATCTTCAAGTCGACGAATCCGGATGTCAGGGTCTAGGCTGGTTGGAGAACCGTCGAATGGCACGAGGGTTGGCTCCATTCCGGACTTTGATTGCGGATTATTGATATCAGGTGCGATTGAACCTCGACCGCTAAAGTAGAAGACCACTTCATCGCCGTCCTTAGCGGTTTTGATGATGTTGCCAAGCTCGTCGACGAGCCGCTTACGGGTGGCTTCAGAGCGGAGCACGACGGTGCTTTGGTATCCATAGAATTCCAGCATCCGCTTCATCATGCTGACGTCGGTTTGCGCGCCTCGGAGTTGCTGGGTTGGAGCCGTGATGAAGCTGTACTTGTCGACTCCGACCAGGATTGCGTAGCGCTCAGCCCGAGCGGGCACAGTAAAACCGCTTAACAGAGCGAGGGCTAGCGTTGATTGCTTCCAATTTCTGAGCAATGCACTTTGTGACTTGACGGCTTGGTGGTTACGTACACTCTGAAATGCTTGAACCACAAAGGCACAGAGGCACAAAGGGGGAGGAAGATCGTTCTGCCCTCCACATTGCGGCGTAATTGAGGAATCGAGGAATCGAGGAATCGCCATCATCCGCCCCTTGCACTTCGGCATGAGAACCGATAGAGGTTCCAATAGTATCGACTAGTCAAACTCCCGACGGTAACTCCACGACTGGAGGAGGCGTGGGCAAAGGCATAAGGAATCTCGCCAAATCGCTTTCGCCATGTCGCGGGAACGCGGCCGATGTAGAGGCCCGTATGGCGAGTACCCGAAGCATCGGTAAGCCCCCGCTGAAAGATGACGCGGTCGCCCGAACCAAGAGATCGCATATTCGATGTGGCGTTGCGAAACCGAACGGGGTCCGGGAGCACAATCGTCCTCCCCGCTCGCCTTGCTTGGCCCGGTTTGCAATGGATGACTTCGCCAACCGTCTCTTGAATCACAACTGGCGGCGAAGGCGCTTTCCAGCCGATTCGGTTGTAGACGGCGGCGACATAGTGAGAGCAGTCAATCCCTCGTGTAAGACTGTTCCCGCCCCAAAGGTACGGCGTTCCTAGGTACTTCAACGCCTCACGGGCAACGATGTCATCGTTCGGGTCTGCCAATGGAACGGCATTGGACTCGCGAATGTCGAGGCTCGATCCCGGTACGAAGCCCATGATCTGCTCGTATCGCACGCGATACATGTTCGTCGCTTCAACCTTGCCAATGAGCTCCATGTACCGATCCTTGGGGATTTTGCCGACAACGGGAGAATCAGGCCGCGATGTTTGGGTTACCGTGAGTTCAACCTTGGCCGATGCTATGCCGGTCATCTGAACGTTCTCTTGCTCCGCAGGTTTGATTTCGGGAGCCGTTGTTGCGACTCCGTCTTTTTTGGCGATGACATTGAGCAAGTCCCCGGGCAGGGGTTCGCCACCCGCAGGAACCACCGCGTTGGTGGCCTGAATGTCATCCGGCGTCACACTCCATGCGTCGGCGAGAGACTTCAGGGTATCTCCGGGCTGAACTTCGTAGAGACCCTTGAACTCATAGCGGGAGCTTTGCGCCTTGGAAATCAACTCCTCACTGAGGCCGATCATCACACAGAGCTTCGTTCCGGGCGGGACGCTCGCTCCTTGGCGAAGTCCATTTAGGGCTCGGACAATGGCGGGGGCGTTCTTGTTACGCTCGGCAAAGGCCGCAACCTCCTCGCCTTGGTTGATTGCTACGTTATCGTAGATTACGGGAAGGTCGGAAACCCGCTGGCGAATGCCCACAATCGACCATTCGTTAGGCTTTAAATCTCCGGAATTGATGGCTTGGATCGGGTCACGCTCGCCGATATCCTTTGAAGCCACGATGGTCACGAACGAGATGGTCTTGCCCAGCGAGTCACCGTAGTTATAGGTCTCGAACCGAAGCGGGCGATCTGGACGGGCTTCGCGAACCTTTGGCGTGTCGCCTGGGGTAATGACCTCGATGGGATCGCCAAGGGCATTGACTCCAACGATAGGATCTTTGCGGCCATCGTCAAGTCGGTAGGCCTGGACGAAGCTCGCCCGCGCGGGCCTGACCCAACCCAGGATTGTCCTGGCTGGAGGCGAGACGCCAAACTCGGGCAGGTTTTCTAAGTTCAGAAGCAGGCGGTCGCCGATCTTGGTGTCGGCAACTCCCATTTCCTTCGCCCAAAACTGGGGCGTGATCATCGAAAGCTTTGCGCCATTGAAGTCGGTGGTTATTCCAAATGCGGAGCAAAGCAGTTCGACGTCGATAAACGTGGCAGGCGGAGACCCTTTCGGCGTGATCTCATAGGGATAGGATTCGATCGGAAACTGCTTAACTGCTTTCGGCGGGCCTTCTTTGCCAAAAACTTCGACGTACTGTCCTGCCTTTACATTCATTGGGATGCGAATGCGGACCTGGTCATCGACCATGATGTCGATGCTAGTACCCGGTAGCGGACGAAGCTTGCCTCTGCCGCTGGTAATTGCCGTTACCGCTTGACGGAGCGGGACCAGGTATGTGTTCAACTCCAGCATCACTGGAGCGAGTTCGGCTGGCTTACCGTCCAAATCAACCTTGAGATTGGGAAGCGGTTGTTGCGAAATTGCCAGGGCGGCAAACCCGATCAACGCGATACAGCTACTTGCCCGGATCATCGGGATTGACCTCCTCGGGGTAGATCGCCAACAGGATGTCGCGATTGAGTTTCCAAAGCTTATCGCCGCCGGGCGGATTTACGACGGCCTTCTTGATCGCATCGGACAACCTAACGCCGCTCAGGGCAGATGCATCATAAAGGACGCCGGATTGGATGGCGGTGTTGAGCAGGCACATGAAAGCTTCTCGGTCCCCGATCTTGGGTTGCTCAGCAGGATCATAGCTGGTCAGCCAAGTCTCGCCCTTCGAATATCCCTCCGAGGCCTCGCGCAGCCTCGAGACAAGGAACTTTGAAGGGTCGTCTTTTTGGCTCATCACCGTCTTTATGAGGATGAGCAAATACTCGCCCATCGAATATCCCTCAGAGGCCTCGCTCAGC
>JACMJO010000542.1 GCA_014380605.1 Fimbriimonadaceae bacterium
ACTTCATTCAACTCAATTCAACTCCATGCGAGGACCTACCCTAGCTGAATTCATTCGGGCTTCAATCGAACAGATTCTTGCTGAATGGGACGAGTTTGCCAAAAGCTGTTCGCCCGCGGCCGACTCCCTGACTCCCAGAGAACTGGGCGACCATGCCAAGCAAATGCTCAACTGGATCGCCGACGACCTTGAGACCTCACAGACGAGGTCTGAGCAGGCCGAAAAGTCAAAGGGACTCGCCGATGAGACAACCGGCGAAAGCGCGGCGAGCAAACACGGAGCCATTCGCTTTAACGACCAATTCACTCTCTCTCAAGTGTTCGCCGAGTTCCGAGCCTTGCGGGCCAGCGTCATTCGACTGTGGAGTCGGGGTCGATCCATCACGGACACCTCAGAGCTTCTAGAGCTGATCCGCTTCAACGAGGCGATCGATCAAGCGGTGGCCGAATCCGTGCAACGTTTCTCAGCCGGCCTTGAGGAATCCAGAGACATCTTTATCGCGATTCTTGGGCACGACCTCAGAAATCCCCTCAGCGCCATTATGACCGGGGCCGAGTACCTCAAACGAACCTTGCCGCCGAGGTCGGACGCTGAGGAAGTTGCTACGAGCATTCATAACAGCGCCGTCCGCATGAATTTGCTCATCAGAGACCTCCTGGACGTTAGCCGAAAGCGATTGGGGGGCGATTTCCCAATGTCGATCGGGGAAATGGAGTTGGATGCCGTCTGCAGGAAGGTAATCGATGAAACATCGCGGGGAGAGCGGGGTGCCCCAATCCGATTCGAAACGAGCGGCAACTCCGAGGGGCAGTGGGACCGTGAACGAATGGCGCAAGTGGTCTCAAACTTAGTCGGGAATGCCATCCAACATGGGGCCAGCGGAACTCCGATTACAGTCACTGTTCAGGGCAACGGTGAAGTCTTGCTGATCGTCCACAACTGGGGCGAAGTTATCCCACCGGCCGCGCTTCAGGAGATTTTCGAGCCCACCAAACGGCTGAAATCGGATCGTGAAGAAGAAAGAAGTCGCGGTAGCCTCGGCCTTGGTCTCTATATCGTAGACTTGATCGTCGGAGCCCACGGCGGACATATCGACGTGACCTCGACCAAAGAACTGGGAACGACCTTCACCGTCCATCTGCCCCGAGCTCAGACCGCGCGCGTTCCTGAAGGGCACGTTCTGAGTGCTGGCTAGCCGGTATCGACCGTACCGTTTATCTTAGAAACTTTGGGCGAGTCCTGCAGTGGCCTGATCCATGGACTTTCGGGAGGAAGATGGGCCTCGCCGCCTTGGGAGATAGGCTGATTGATCTCACAGTTCCTGGTTCGGAGGTCCCGGGCCACAAAGCGAACCGTAAGTCCGACACCTTGGACTCGACCCCCGGTGCAGGTGATAGAAACAAATACGTCCGAAACGACCGTACACCAACCATGCTGTACGCTGTCGCCTTTATCTTGCTCTCGCAGGATCGCCCCGAGCCGGATTGGCTCCCGGTATTGGATGCTCCCAAGCAGTTAAGCCACAGCCTAACCATCGCCCCTCCGGCGAATCCCGGACCCAAGCTGGTGATAAAGGGAAGGGTGCTGATGGCTGATAAATCCCCCGCTGCGGGTGTTACCTTGTACTTTCACCACACCGATGCGAGAGGCATCTATCCTCGCCCATCTGGCGCCGATCCTCGGAAGTGGGATTACTGGCATGGGACCCTTCGAGGCTGGTTAAGGACAGACGCCCAGGGGCTCTACGAACTAAGAACTACCCGGCCAGCTCCCTATCCCGGCAACAGCGATCCCGCCCACATCCACGTCTATGGCCTGGTCCCAGGTTCGCGGACAGGCGTCTATTTCTCGGATATCGTCTTTCAGGGCGATACCCTTCTCACCAAGGCGTATTGGGATCGGGTGCGCCGAAACGGTCTTGAAACTTATCCAGGCGTCCAACTCTCGCGGGGCGAGGATGGCGTCATGAGCGGCAGCCGGGTGTTCACGCTCCCGCGGAAAGAAAGCGATACTTTGGTCTTGCTGCCTCAATCTCCGCCTCGACTGCTATTCTCGCAGTAAGATGCTTTCATGATGCTCCAGTCCGCGATTCTCGCTGTGCTGATAGCGACGGGCCCTGGCCAGACTCCAAAAAGTAGCCAAGTGATCCCGCGAATCGGCGTCGCAATGTATCTTCTGGACTTGAAGTTTGAAGGCTTCTTTATCGGCGAAATCAGGTCGCTCAAGGGTGGGAGTAATTGGACAGCTAAAAACGTAAGTGTTCAAACCAAGGCGACCCTGAAATGCTGGCCCGGCAAGAAAGCTGATCGGGGAAACTACCAACTTACAATTGGCTCCAGGGTTGTAACGGGGGAGTGGAGTATCAGCGAGGAGCGGGTCCATCTTTGGATAGATCAGATTGATCGTGCAAACGTAGACAGCGTTTATGAGTTGTCGTTTAGAGTGCTTCGTTTTGTAGATGACGGATGGGTAGCGCGAATCTTCCCCAGCGAGGAGTCAAGCCAATTGAAGGGGAAGTTAGTCATGAGTAATGTGCCCAACCCCAAATACCACATGACAACCAGCAGCGGTCGCCTCTCTCCCTCAAGGACGGAAATTGTGGTCCAGCGATCAGGCTAGCGACACGAGAAGCTTTGCAAGCATGCACATTTTGTTTGATCCCCCAACACGCCTCGTGTCTGGAGGTGCAGCCTTTGGAAGCTACTTCTCAGGAATCGGGAAGAAGGTGTAGCGGAGCACGTTGGCCCAAGTGTTATCCAAGTCTGAGGTGACGAAGACCGTGACCCATTCCGGATCGCCATCCGTGAAGTAGCCGAATTCCGTCAGTCGGTTGGCTTGTCCCTTCATGACATCTATCTCAAGGCTGGACCCAATCCCGCACGGCCCGCCATCGATAATCTCCGCCAACCAGGAGGCCCCATCCGGGGCCTTGGGATGTCGCTTCTGTTCCGTCATTCCCGCCGTGCCAAGTTCCTTGCGCACCTCCGCGGCAACCCTTTTCCAGGGCATCTTCCAAGTATAAGAACGACACTCTTTGGCCGACCAGGAGCCCGGCCCAGTCACTCCCACAAACGCGGGCCGCCTGCCATCCAAAAACTTGTAGGAATCGGTGGTGCGGGGGTTAATTACAATCCAGCCCGCAACGCTCATCGCGCTCACTACGAATATGGCCGCTATGCCAACCTTTCGCCACCGGGAAGCCATGAAATCATTGTATCGCGACTTTTTGATCTCCCACGCGCCATCGTAGGCTTGGGCTACTTGATCGGGAAGGCGATGCGGGCGATGATGGTGGGTTTGAACTTTGCTGCGCTGGGATCGCCGAACGAAAACCAGTATTCGATTCCCTTATTGTTGTGCCTCGCATATTGGATGGCGAAGTTCGTCTGGCCTTGGTCGTTCAGCATGCTGAGGGACAGGTTATCGTAGGGTCCCAGTTTGTAGGCTAACGACAGGTAGCGCTGGATGAACACCTCTTCGGCCGTGTATTGGGTGATGCCGCCAGAAACTGCCCAACGGCTCCCGGGATCGGTGTAGCTGAGGTTCAGGGACCGCAGGTCGGTGTCGAGATCGCCGAACTTGGACACGGAGTTGTTCAGTGAGACAGACCAGGGGGCATTCGAGTTGGGGAAGCTTAGGAAGAACCCAAGTCTGGTCTCCTTTGTGCCTCCAAACGATCCGCTTGAAGCATCCAAGCCAAGCGACATCGCCTTCTTGATATCAATGGCCCCAAAGGCTCCCGTCGACTCATGGGCAAGCCGCCCGCCCGTGGTCCAGGTGTGGCCATGGGAGACGCTGATGTACGCCGAGGTAAGCCATTTCTTCAGGGCGGAGAAACTATACGAAGTTGCCCCTCCGACACTCCTAACTCCTGTTTCCGAAACATATCCGAGTCTCGGCATGAAGCTCCCATCGATCTGCTCGCCGTAAGCGCGGGCCGAGAAGCCTCCGTAATAGTAGTTTGAAGAGAGGCTGAGCTGGGTTCCAACCTGAGCCTCCTGGTCGCTCGTCAACGCCCCTGCCGCACCAAAATTCCACGCACCGCTTGTGCTGTAATACGTGCCCGATACGGCGTCGTTGCTGGGCTGAGTTAGACTCTTGAGAGACGCGAAACCGAGCGTGTAACTCCGGTTCGGCCCCTGGTTGCCCGCAAGGCTTGCCGCCAAAGTAGTCTCGCCATCAAAGGCGATGGTGCTGTTGACGCCGATCCGCATGGACGGAGTCGGGCTGCCATAAAAGCGGCCCCCGAAATCGAACCGCCGAATCCGTTGGGTAACGAAGATGCTCTGCGCTCCATCGAAGTATCCGCTTCCTTCCTCAAACAGGGGTCGCGTTTCCGGTTCAAGTATCTCGAAGTGAGAAAAGCCAAGCGGGGTTGCGGCCCGGCTGACGAGGCTGAAGTCGGGGAACAGGACGCCAGAGAACTCGTACTTGTCGTTCAGGAACCCGCGCATGTCGAGGCTTGGACGAAACTGTGACTTTCCGTCTCCGGCGATGGCACTCACTGAGGGCAGAAACTTCCAGAGGTTTTGCGTTTGGACTGGGGGAACATTGACCCCTTCCCACACCGCGCCACTCACGTTCTCTGTGTCTTTGGCAAGGTAGTACCAGTAGGGGTTTTCCGTCACCGAATCGGTTCTGGCAAAGTTGAAGCGGAGATTCCTGATGCCAGATTTCGGTATGCGCAAGATCGACCAGGGCACCCTGGCTTCAACGGCCCAACCGTCCCCGGCGATATTGGCCGCACCCTCGAACGAACCCCGCCACTCGCGCTTTTGCGAACTGCCGCCGGCTTTTCGAAAACTGGTGGCCCCGCGGCCATTGATCGAGCAGAAGTTGAAGCCCTCGACTCTGCCCTCGCCGAACGTGTCGAGCTGAAGCACAAAAATGTCGTCGATGCCGAACGGCACGTTCGTTCCCGTTGCCGTCGCCTTGGGCCGATGAGACTCGGCGATCACTGCCCCAAAGTAGACGTACTTGTCGTCGTATTGAAGGTAGAAGGTGGTCTTGCCTTGCTCGGGTTGATGCTGGCGGTCGATAAACTTGCTGGCCGTCGAAGCGTTCGCCCACTCTTCTGGTCCAATTACGCCGTCGATCTGAGGCGGCACAGCGACCTTGTGCGCTCTAAAGGACAGGGGTCCCAACGAATTCGGCTTCTTATCCTGCGGTGAGCTGACTTGCTGGCCCGGAGCAATTGCGACGATGGTGCCGATGAGCCCAGCAAGGGAGGCGCGAGGAATGCGACTGAACACTCGGGGGCCTGACTTATCCATCAATTCCCGAGCCCGTGCTTCCAGCATTGAATACTTGCAACACGATAACATCCGCAGGCGTGCCCAACCTCGCCTCTTCAGGGATCAAATCATCTATCCTCCAAATCGTGACTATCGACTTCAGTGGCGAAATTTGGTTTTGGAAAGGGCCAGCGCCCTTTTACTTCGTAACCGTGCCCGAAAATGAATCTCGCGAGATCAAAGAGTTGGAGCGCATGGTCAGCTATGGCTGGGGCATGATCCCGGTAACGGCCACGATCGGGAAAACCGAGTGGAAGACCGCTTTGTGGCCAAAAGATGGGCGCTACGTCCTGCCGCTCAAGGTCGTCGTCCGCCGGGCAGAGAAGTTGGATCAAGACGCCACCACGACTGTCCGCCTGGAAGTCGGTTAAGGATTCAGCGATTCTTACCCAGCCTCGGCGCAAGAACAGCGGTGAAGCACACGGTTTTGCCCCCCTCGACTTGCTTCGAATACGCGTCCGTAAGCGCATCCAGGGCGACCCGAAAGGCAACGGCCGACTCTTCCGTGAGGCAAAGCCTCTGACGGGTCATGGAACCCCAGTCGGATGCCCCAGCTTCTTCACTCGACAAGGCTGCTTCCACCTCGCGAGCAGCAATTCTCAGCACGGACTTGATGTTTTGCGCGATAGCCTTCCGACTTTGCGCCCCAGCCTGCTTCGAATCCAACAAAATGCGGCCCGAAGTCGCCTCATAGATCGCCTGAGGCTTCTTGGCCACGTGGCGAACCCCGACCTGCTGGATCAGGCCGACATCCAGGAGAATCCGAATGTGATAGTAAAGGGACCTCGGAGCAACGCCAATCAGCTGGGCGATTTCAGCCTCAGATCGCTTGCCCTCTGTGAAGTGGTGGAACATCCGCAGGCGCATTTCATTTCCTAGCGCCTGGATTTGCTCGAGGGTGGCTCTGTGTTCTGCTTTCTTCCGGATGACGACTCCTATAAAGTGAAATATTGGAAACTTTTTCGCTTATTCTCGTGGTAGTCCTATTATGGCCACATTGTCCGCATTCCTCTTCGCATGCACGCTTGCCCAAGCCGCTAGTTCATCGAGCACGGGGCGACCGCTGTATCCCCTCATGGTTGGGGACGTAGCGCCAAAGTTGGAGGTGAGCAGATGGGTGCAGGGCCAGCCCGTAAAGACCTTCGAGCCGGGAACGGTTTACGTCCTCGACTTTTGGTCGACATGGTGTGGACCATGCATTGAATCGATGCCCAAGCTTAGCCAAATGCAGCGGGAGTATGGTCAGAAGGTGATCTTCATCGGGGTGGACGTTTGGGACTATCAAGAGCGCGTCGCACCGTTTGTCGCAAGAATGGGCGAGAAACTCTCATACCGAGTGGCGCTGGACACCCTGCCCCTTGTTCCCAAAGGCGAAGGCAACATTCCGATGTGGGCAAAGGACAATGGCAAGTGCGCTCAGAAGTTCGCTCGTGGAAGGCTATGACCGTAAGGCACTGCGGGCCGACTTCCTCCA
>JACMJO010000543.1 GCA_014380605.1 Fimbriimonadaceae bacterium
GAAGCTCGTCAAAAAAGCCTTCCAGATCGGAATGTTGCAAGACCTTAACCGCATTCTCAAACTTGAGTTTCGGAATGCGCTAAAGAGCCGGGACGCCAAGAATTTGATCGTCCGGCAACTCATCGCCAACGACTGTTTCGACTGGGCTCCCAAAACGCCGATGTACCTGTTCTGCCTAAACGACGACTTTCTAGTTACCAAGGAAAACACCTTGAATGCGATTCAAGCGATGCGTTTGCGGGGGGTGGGACCAGAAGTCGTGAATCACTACGTTCTCCCCGGTCGGAAATTTGACCACATGACGGGTGTTTTGCCTGCGCTGATCTACGCCCGTCAGTTCTTTGATAGTGGCTTTGAAGCGGTTCCGACCGGAGACGGCACTAAGCCGCCCGCAAAGACTTCAGGATAGCCTCCATCGCCGGATCGCGGTTCTGAATGAAAAGCTCCCAAGTTGGCTCGGCGTTGATGTGGGGTCCAACCCAACTCCGACGATCCATTCCGTGTGTGTTCTGCCAGTACAGGGACGAGATGCTACATCTAATTCCGCTATAGGGCAGAAAAACTACGCTTCCTTCGCCTACGAAGTTCGGGGAGGCTCCTGCCGGTTCGCCCACGAAGACAGCCTCCGTCATGCGATCTAGCTTACCGACGAGCGACGCCGCAGCGGAGTAAGTGTGACGCCCGGTGATCACGTAAAGCTTGCCGACCTCATTGAACTTGGCAGATGAGATGATGGCTTTGATGAGTGAGTCGTTGAGGAAGAGGTTTCCACCGCCGTTCCAACGGATATCGATAACGATGGCCTCCGCTTTGTTGTCTTCTGCCGCCTTGAAGACTTTGGGCCAGAAAGCTCGGAGCGTGTCGGTCTCGCTGGCATCGCGAACAGCGTTGTATTGGGTGAAGAGCACTTTTGAATCGGCCTGGTATTCGAACCAATAAGGCTTGATCCGGTCCTTTAGGTATAGCGGGGATTGATCTACGTTTCGAGCCGGAACGAATGTGGGAGCGGGTTGTTGGGGGACGGCTTTGATGACTTCTTGAACAGTTTTGCCTTGCTTGTCCATGAACTCATACTTGGCTTGATCGACTTGTTTGATGACCCGTTTAGTATGTAGGACTTCGGGGGTAGTTAGGGCCCTTGGGAGTCTTGCATCGACGGTCACGGAGGTTTCGCCGCTGATCGTCGGCTTCACGCCATCGATCGCCTTTTCGATAGGGATGCCTTCGATGCTCTGAAGTCTCAGTCCGTTCAGATGCTTGTAAGCTTCCGCAGCCCCGGTCACGTAGAAACCTTCCTTGAATCTAAAGAGCTGAATGGGGAAGGTGTGAAAGAGAAGGCTTCCTGACTGAGGCGCCAATGCCCAGGTGTGGCCGTCGCCGCCCATGGCCATGAGTTCTTGCAGACCCACTACGATCTCGTGATCCTTTAATTTGGGGACATCGCTTCGTAGCCTGCGACAGAAGCCGTCAATGGCTTTCTTGCCCCTTACGGCGTCGAAATCATAGTGCTGTCGCCGGGCTTCGCGCAGCGCATAATCGATATCCTTGCGCCAGCCTTCTTCGCGGGAGATCGTAGCCTTGTCGAAGTCGGCGCCAAGCATCCGCTTGAACCGGACGTCATCTCGAATGAAGTCGAAAGCGGGTTCGGAGCCAAATTGCTCTCCGCCATACCATTTGGCATTTAGGGCTCTCTGCAAAGCAGATAAGGTCTTATCCCTGTCTGCTAAGCCAGAATAAGCTTTGGCTTGGGTGTAGTAGACCCGCCAGGGGAAATAGCCCAAGGTAGCGGCCTTCTCGGCCGCAGGAATGACCTCTGAGAATTTCTTCGCCTCCAGCAAAGCTTGGCTGTAAGAGCCCCAATAGTCGGGATTCTCGGGGCTTTCGTCAACAAGCTTCTTATAGAACTTGACCGCATCATCCCATCGACGGCCATACATGGCCTCGTAGGCGTTGTGAAGGTCGGTAACCGTTTGGGCTGACGCGGCGCCGAATAACGTAAGGGAGATGATTAGCAATAACGTTCTCATGATGGGTCCGTTCGATGGATACGTATGGCGGACAGCCGAGGGTTTCCGATGCACGACGAGAGCGGCTAGAATCAGGAAATGGTCCGCTTAGGAATTGTTGGAATCGGGAACATGGGCTCGGCCCATGCGGGATGGATGCCCCAGATCAAGAACGTTGAGCTTCGCGCGATCTGCGACATCGATGAATCCAAGATGGATCGCTACCCCGATGTCCCCCATTACAAAGACAGCGCGGTCATGATCCGAAGCGGCCAGATCGATGCCGTCCTCGTTGCGACTCCCCATTACGGCCACACGACCATTGGGATAGATGCTTTGCAGAATGGCCTCCATCTCCTGGTCGAAAAGCCTGTATCAGTTCACAAAGCCGACTGCCAACGCCTCATCCAAGCCTATGATCAAGCGGGCAAGGGAAGGGTGTTTGGCGCGATGTTCAATCAGCGAACCGACCCCCACTACCAAGCCATCCGACGAGTCGTGCAAAGCGGAGAGCTCGGCGAGATTCAGCGCACCAACTGGATCATCACCGACTGGTTCCGCACCGAGACCTACTACTCCAGCGGGGGATGGAGGGCCACCTGGGCCGGGGAGGGCGGCGGCGTCCTGCTGAACCAGTGCCCCCACAACCTGGACCTCTTCCAGTGGATTTGCGGAATGCCCTCCCGAGTTCGCGCCTTTTGCGGATTCGGGAAGTATCACAACATCGAAGTCGAGGACGAGGTCACCGCGTTTCTGGAGTATCCGAATGGCGCGACTGGCGTCTTTGTCACCACCACCGGCGAGGCTCCCGGCACCAACCGGCTGGAGATCGTGGGAGACCGGGGCAAGATCGTGTACGAGAACGGCCAAGTCGTCTTCACCCGCACGGAATCCTCGGTGACGGAGGTCAAGAACACCTCCCAAGAGTCTTTTGCCACCGTCCCCACCTGGCGATGCGAGATTCCCGTGAACGGCTATGGCGGACAGCACCAGGCAATCCTCCAGAACTTTATCGACGCCATCGAATCCGGCAAGCCCCTCCTGGCACCTGCGGTGGAAGGCATTAACTCAGTGGAGCTGGCGAACGCCATGATCCTGTCTTCCCTCATCGGCGAAACCGTGGACCTTCCCCTGGATGCGGCGGCGTACGAGGCCAAGCTCAAGTCGCTCATCGCCAACTCCACCCACGCCAAGCAAACGGTGACGGTAGAGAGCGTAGACATGGGCGCGTCCTTTGGCCGGTAGGCGCTCAACGCACCTGTAAAGTTACTGGTTTTACCGAATAAATCGCTCGATATGGCATCGCAATCAAATACCATTAGCATCAATGAATGCGAGTTCGCGGAGAAGCGGTCTTATCTTGGTCGTGCTTGGAACGCTAGCATCACTTTCGCAAGGTCAAATTCTGGTGAACACTGCTACATACACGCAGAACTTTGACTCCCTGGCAAGTGCCGGTACCACTTGGACCAACAACTCAACCCTTGCTGGGTGGGATGCTTTAGGACGGGGACTTCAGGCACGTGGTCAACCGTTGGCAACTTTTATGTCAGCAATTCAACCAATATTGGCATGCATGCTTATGGGTCTACGGGTTCGGGAGAGAGATCATTTGGAGCTTTGGGCGGCTTAAGTAGTCAAGATCAAGACTTCTATTACGGCACAGGCTTTCGAAATAACCTCGGCAATACAATTACAGGCTTGTCGATATCATATCGAGGAGAGATCTGGCGATGGGGTGGCCCAAATTCGCTTCAATCACTTAGATTTGAGTACAGCCTAACGGCCCCGGGAATCAACGATTCTTCCAATTCGTGGGTGGATGTTGCAAGCCTAGGTATGAGTTTTCAACACTCTGGCAGTGGCAGTGAGCAGGATGGGAATCTAAATCCCACCTCTCTAACTGGGTCAATTTCAAACCTAAGCCTGCTTAACGGCCAGGACATCTGGATTAGGTGGAAAGATATTGGAGACGCTGGTGCGACTGACCATGGTTTCAGTGTTGATGATCTCATCGTCAATTTCGAAACCGCGTCGTCCCCCGTTCCCGAGCCAGCAACAATAGCCCTGATGGGACTCGGCGCGCTTGCTGCGTGGCGAAAGCGTA
>JACMJO010000544.1 GCA_014380605.1 Fimbriimonadaceae bacterium
AGCAAGACCTCGAAGCAAGCCGTCGCTCGGCGCAACCTTGTGAGCCCTGGTACAATTTCAGACTCAGCGACCACAAGGAGGACTCGATGACTCTAGTTCTTAGCTTGGCGACACCCGATTTCTTAGTTCAGGTTTCCGATAGACGACTGACTGACTCGACCGGAAAAATAGGGTTCTTCTCGGATTTTAGTGGCTCGGGCAGGCGGGCATCATGTCGAGTTTACCGCAATAGAAGAGGATTCGCAGACGGTAATTCGCAAAGGATCGGAAACCTCGGGCAGAGGTCTTGATGTTCTGAATCTTGCTATTGAATCCTTCGGTGGCGGCGTTTGTGATGTGATGTCGCATGTAGGTGAGGAGATTGTCGAGTCGTCGCTTGAGCATTTTGGCGACCTTGATGATCGGTGGTAGGCGGCTGCGGCAGGCCCAGCCATACCACTCCTGAAAGAAGGTCTTAGCTCGGCCGGCGTATTGGTAGGACCAGAACCAGCGGAAGTTCTCTTTGAGCGCCCAGGCCCGGGCGGTTTTCAAGTCACTGTCGCGGAGATCGCCAAAGCGGGCCACGTGTTCTTCCGAGAGATTGTCTTCCCGGAACAGCCAGAGTTGTCTTGTTCGTTTCAGGCGGTCGTCTCCCCGGCTCTTGAGATCCTTGTTCTCCAGGCGACGGACTTGATCCACCGCTTCATTGAGATGTTTGCTGACATGAAACTTGTCATGCACGATTTCGGCCTGCGGAGCGAATTGGCGGGTGGCTTCCTCGTAAGCACTGGACATGTCCATGGCCACCGCTTGAACCTTCTGGCGTTGGCTTTCCGGCAGCGATTTCCAGAGCTGTTCCGCCGATTCGGTGGTTCGGTCCTTGGAGACTTCGAGCACCCGGGACGCATCCAGATCCACCAGTAAGGAAACGTAGCTCTGACCGTGCCCAAAGCTCTTTTCATCCAATCCGACATGCGCGACCTGGTCGACCTGGCGACGTGCCAAGCCGCGGGCGACGCCGCGTTCCACGATCGTGTGGACGGACTCCCAGTTCAGCCCCAGCAACTCGGCCGCCTGCTTGACGTTGTTGCACGCCTGCAGCACCCGAATCGCGAACGCCTCGAACATCAGCGTGAATCGCGAATGCTTGCCCGCCCAGGGCACCGCAATCGTCTTCACGCCGCATTTCGCACAGGCACAACGCGGTACCCGCGCTTGTATGGCCGTCTCAAACTGCATCGTATCCAGATGCCGCCAACTGCGCTCGGGAGCCAAGTCATGCCTCCCGCTCGCTTGGCCGCAATCGGGACAAACCAGCTCCCGGCCGACAAACTCGAGGACGATTTCCACCCGGCAATCCTCCAGCGAAAGGTTCACTTCCTGAACCTCCCAGTGGGAATCCAAGCCGAGCAACAAACGGTAGTGTGTGTGGAGTTCATTCATGGCCCCCACGTAACCACAATTCGCCGGCAGAACCAAGGGAAGCCACTAAAATCCGAGAATAACCCAATATATCGTGTCTCATGTAGAGCAAATTCTACCTTTTCCCGCAAAGGGCTAGAATCAGCGGAAAACCTACAACTGAGATGATCGCGAGCGGGAAGCGACCGGCGCGTTGGCAGCTTTCGACTGGGCCGGCTTCGGCAGCGACCCTGCGGGCTGAGTTCTACGGGCAATTCTGTTGCCTGTTGATTTC
>JACMJO010000545.1 GCA_014380605.1 Fimbriimonadaceae bacterium
AGACTCCGGGCGGACACGTGTGGCAGCTTTGGCGTCGGAACCTCGCGGAATTTGCCCAGATGATTTTTCGGTAGGTCGCCACACTCTAAAGGGGTCTACAATGGTCTCATGGATCGCACGGACGCGCCCATCAGACCCCCTGCGCTTAAGCCCGGCGATACGATCCGCATGGTTACCCCGGCGTCTCCCTTATTGCCCGAGAAGACGGATTTCATGCGGTCGCTCCTGGAGGAGGAAGGCTATCGGGTCGAATTCTCCAAACACTGCTTCGATGCCGACTGCCATCTCGCCGGATCGGACCAAGACCGCGCCTCAGATTTGATGGGGGCCTTCTTAGACCCGGCGGTGCACGCCGTCCTATGCTCCCGGGGCGGGTATGGGTGCGCCCGTCTTTTCCCCTACTTGGACCTCGACGCCATTGTCGCCGCAAAGAAGCTCTTCGTTGGGTTCAGCGACATCACGACCCTCCACATCGCCCTGAACAGTCGCGGGCTAGCCACCGTCCATGCGCCCATGGCCTTGACGCTCGTTTCCCCCCGCGAGCCATGGGTTTACGAGTCGCTGAAGTCAGCCCTGAAAGGTGAAAACCCAATCCCCGCCGCCGCTCCCACCGGGCAAACTCTCGTGGCTGGCCAGGCCGAGGGCATTGTGGTCGGAGGCTGTCTGATCCTGATGTGCGACAGCTTGGGCACCCAAAATCCTATCGATGCAAAGGGCCGCATCTTGATTATTGAAGACGTTGATGAAGACCCACATCGAATCGACGCCATGTTCACCCACATGCTGAACGCGGGAATCACTCAGAAGGCGTCGGGAATCGTAGTGGGTGAAATGACTCGCACCGACGAGAGAAAAGACGATGGTATCGGAGGAAAGCCTTGGCGAGAGATCGTTCGCGAGAGGCTGATGCCCCTGAACATCCCAACAATCTTGGACTACCCATTCGGGCACAACAAAAACATGCTCTCCCTGCCATTGGGAGTGCGTGCGAGACTGAATGCGGACGCAGGGACGCTGGAGTATTTGGAGGGGCATTGCGCATAGGTCTTCGGGTTGCGGCTTCATTTGTTATCGCCATCCAATGCGGGATTGCCGCCGGGCAGGCTTGTGAGAAGCCAATCGCCCCCGGAGTGATCTATCGGATGGAAGTGAGCCTGGCCGTGCCAAGGATCGTTCACGCCATTCGATTCAGCCTCGGCGCGCCGGGAATGAGCCTCAAGAGCGAGCTCGGCGGCGGGACTGTCATTGAAGAAAACGCCAGCAAAGGCCGCGAAACGATGACCGAAATGGCGGCTCGGACGGGAGCTTTGGTCGCGATTAATGGCGACTTCTTCCCCTTCACCGGCGACCCTCTGGGAACCATGGTTCGCGATGGACAACTCCTGAGCAGCCCCGGGCTAGGCAGATCGGTCTTTGGCTGGGGCAATAGTTCGTCGGCAATCGGCCAGGTGAGTTTTGAGGGGACGGTCGAAATCGCGGGACAAGTCATTCCGCTGAAAGGCATCAACGAGGAATGCCCGCTTAATGAAGTCGTACTCCATACGGATGTCGCGGCGTTCGCGATGTCCAAGACTCCAAATATTGCCCTTGTCTTTAAGATGGACAACTCCGATTGGGCTCCAAACGGGGTGTTCACGGGAACTTTTGAAAGTGCCTACGATGATGCTGCGAAAATCCCAATCCAACCCGGCAACGCAATCCTTACCGCCAGCGGAATCCGGGCAGTTCACCTTCAGAGTCTCATTCCAGGCGAGAAGGTAAAGATCCGATTCACGACCAAGGGCTTCGATTGGACCAAAGTCAACCAAATCATGGGCGGCGGGCCCTTCCTAATTCGAGGGGGACAGATCGCCGTCGATGCGGAGAGGCAGGGATTCAACGACGTCTTCTCCAAGAAACGCCATCCTCGTACGGCAATGGGACGCACTGCAGATGGCGACATCTGGATTGCCGTGATCGATGGTCGGCAGAAGATATCCGACGGGGCAACCCTCGAAGAGACGGCCAAAGTGATGCAACGGCTTGGTTGCATCGATGCCGTGAACCTGGATGGCGGCGGAAGCTCTGCCATCAACATCCTCGGGTTGACCCTGAATCGGCCTAGCGACGGCAAAGAGCGTCCGGTTGCGAATGGAGTCGTGGTGATGGGGCCCAGACCCGACAGCGTCTCCATTCCGCTGATAATGAAGGCGCCGGAGAAGCTGATCGTAGGATTCGTAAAAACCCTATCAGTCACTGACGAGGCGGGCCATGTCATCCCCAATGCCGAGGTTCTGTGGTCGTCCTCAGGCGACGCTTGGATCGATCAGGGAGGCCTGTTGAAGCCGATTCAGAAAGGCGAGGTCGAAGTGGCCGCCTATGTCCGTGGCCAGATGCTTCGAACGACGATCGAGGTTGCCGAACCGGAAAAGCTACCACTCAAGTCCGGCCCCCGACCAAACGGTCGAGGGAGCAAACGCGGCCCCGGCTAGGCGCTAGGACCGATGATCATGGCGTTCAGCAAGAGCTTGTAAAGGCCGTTCCACTGGGCCCGGTCGGTTGGGTCCTCCATGAAAAGCACGGCGCGGCCCTGGCCCACCGAGGCATCATGCAACCAAGCAGTCCCCTTCAAGTCCTTCTCCGTCGAGTCCCACGCCCAGCCACTCAACAGCTTTTTGACCTTGTCGTCATCAGATAGCTGAACTGCGCTTCCGGCTTTGGGAGCCTTGTAGAAACTGCCTCCAGAAATCGGCACGGCAATGGAAATGGGTCCCTTCTCGGGAGCAGGATAGCCATAACTGAGGAAGCTCTTGGGATCTAGCTCGGCCTTAAATAGTGAGCCAGGCAAATCTGGTGTGGCGGTTACGGAGTCCAAAGTGGCAAAGCCGCTTGAACCAATTGCCCATGCTGGACTGCTGATGGAAACCGCACAACCTCCCGCTCGAATCCACTCCCCGAAGCGACCGCTGGTCGATCCGCCTCCACCCGTTATGACGATGGTCGTGAAACGATCTAGATTGCCCGACAACGCGCCGGTAGATAGGGGCGTGAATGGGAGTTTGAACTCCTGCTCCATCAGATACCAAAGCGGACCTCCGCTAAGGTTGCCGACGTTACCCATCACGATCGCAATGTTTGGCTTTCGCAAGTGGATCATGCCTCCGATGCCTGGGCCTTGGCGACCCTCGTCGGGATAGCTGGTCGACAGCGGCTTCAAGCGCAAATGGTCCTTCTCGGCCATGTCGCTAAGCTTCTTCTCGAAGCCATCGTCGTTTCTCGCCGCCAGGAAGAGGAAAGTTCCGCGCGGGATGGTCGTGCCGCCGACTTTCATCGCCCTCGGATTCATGGAGGTTTTGATGCCGGCGCTCAACGCCTTGTACACAAAGAGAATGTCCTGCTGATCGGTGTACGGCAAGTAGTAGCCGACGCTCGATTCCTGCAACCGCGATCCCGCTACATCCGGTTTGGCTTCCGCCACGGCGGGCGCAGATTCGCACCACCAAGCCTTTAGGTTGTAGGC
>JACMJO010000546.1 GCA_014380605.1 Fimbriimonadaceae bacterium
GCCCACAGGGAGTCTGGATCCATCCTGAACCCATTTATTCAACCAAATGATTCCTTGGGGCCCCGACCCTATGACTGGTCGCCAGTTTGCTCGGAAGTGAAGTGCAGTTGGGATCGACTCAAATGCAATCGAGGCTGGTCCGTAGTGCCTTATGATCCTTCCCCACATATCCATATCTGCATTTGCGGGAAGCGCGTCATCCCAGTAGCCAACTTCCTTAAACACGGTTTGCCGATGAACCACGTTAAGGGCAGCAATGTAGTTGATTTCCATGTTAAGGAACGGAGTGCGGTGCTCCTCGAGTTGGAGATTGAAGACGATCGGCAGTATCATCCCATCCGGCCTAGCCCAAAGTGTACGGCTATAGGCAAACTCGATCGATGGGTTCTGAAAATGCTTGGCCATTCGCTCAAGATGGTCTGGAAACCAGAAATCGTCATGAGCCAGAAAAGCAACCAAATCGCCAGTCGCTTCCCGCAACGCGATGTTGCGATTTGCATAGCCAAATCCTGGACCCTTAGGCAGACCAAACCATTTGATCCTAGAATCGCCAAATGAGGAGACAACCTCGGCTGTCCCGTCGGAGCATCCATCCCCGACAATCAAAAGCTCAAAGTCGCCTTCTGTCTGGTTAAGGGCAGATTGGATGGCAATGCCGACGACATCAGCCCGATTATGAGTGGGCAACAGGATGCTGAACTTCGGCAGTTACCACCCGCCCTGAATGTTCTCAAACTTATAAGGGATGAGCTCTGTATCGAGGGGAAGCCGGTACTTGTCGGGATTCGTGTGGTCGTATTGAATGGTCGGGAAGTTGACCATCACCGCATCCTTAGTGCCAACGTTGTGGTCGGCATGCCAGATCCCCGCTGGGATGTTCACGAGGCGGCGGTTGTACTCCGAAAGATAGATCTTAGAGACCATCCCCTTGGTAGAAGAGTCGGGGCGATCATCGTAGAGGACAAGCTCCATTTCACCCGACATCAGGAAGTATCGATCCTCATGCACCTTGTGCATTCCCCACCCCTTCACGTGCCCCGGGCGAACCGTAAAGGCATAGACGAAAACCAGCGGATCGGGATGCCAGTTCCATCGAGGGTCGTACATCTCAACGACGTGCCCCCGATCGTCTACATGGGTCACTACCTCTTTGAAGTTGACTCCTTCTGGCAGAGGGACTATGCTCTGGCCACTTGGCAGAACCGTTTGCACATCTCGTACTGATTGCTCCATCAGGCATATAAGACCGCAACTTCTATGCCGATGTCAAGTTGCTTTCGTGATGGGGAACGAGTGTGTCCCGGTCCTTTGCAAATCCGCTCCAGAAGAAGCTCCAAAACACGATCTCAACGGCTATAACGATGACCTTTACGAAAGAAGGCACAGCAGGGTTGAAGCTAAAAAAACCTTCGATCGGGGCGGCAATAAACATCAAGACGGCAGACGTGCAAAGCAGAGTTATCGCGTCGCGTCCGGCATCCTTGAGAGCTTCCCCGCGCTTTCGCCTTCCAGGATTGATCAATGCCCATCCCATCACGAACCCCGCCGCCCCCGCCACAACGATCCCGCTGAGTTCAGGAACACCATGCGGCATGACCGAAGCAAGCAGAAAGCCAAGTTTGCCAACGGTGTTCATTTCGTAGGAAAGTGCTCCCAGAAGCGCCCCGTTCTGATAGAGAATATTAGCCGTCATGAGCCCGAAGGTCGATGCGGCGGTCGCGCCAGTCATGATCGACACCATTGGGTTGTTGGTTGCGTAAAAGGCGGTCATCCCAAGGGATTGCTCACCGCCTCGTTGCTCAAACTTCCCATCCTTCCACCCATCCACAAGCTCTCGGGCCTGCTCTGGGACAAAAAAGTCGCGAGTTTGCGGCATATTCTGCATAAGAAAGAAGGAAAGCAGACCGGACCCAAAGAATAGAACAGCGCTGACGAGCAAAAAGTAACGACATCGTCGCATGGTTTGAGCGCTGAGCGCGATTGCATCGCTGATCGCTTTGAAAAATGGCTTGCGAGGGGCGCGATAGAGTGTTGCATAGGCGCGCCCGGCCAGGTCGTTTAGAAAATCAATTAGTTGCAGATTCGTTGACTTGGTGCGGACTAGAGCGAGGTCGCCCGAAACCCGTCGGTAAAGGCGTACGAACTCATGCAATTCTTCCGGCTTCAGGCTCTTAATCGTCGCATCGGCCCGATCACACAGGAATGTGAGACGTTTCCAGTCCGGCTCTCGCTTGTCAACAAAGGCGACCTCGTTCATGCCATTGCCAAGTGTATCCTTTGCTTTGTCCTCGCGCTAGGATTTCAGTTCGCAAGAGCCGAAAACGAGATAATCGAAGCAAAAATCCTTGAGGTGACGGAGAAAGGATTCGTTCTGCAAGTTGGAACTGAGCCTCTAGCCGTCGACGACGAGCATGACACGCGCTTCTGGAAAGGCAAAACCATCGCCAAACGCGATTCGCTGAAGCCGGGCGATGCAGTGTTCGCTCGAATCAAAGTCGACAACGATCCCCCTATTCTTCGGGAGATTGCGGAGAAGGAAACCTGGAAATGGCTTGATAAGATTCGCAAAGAGCCACAGGGCGCGGTGATCGAGAAGGTTGACTCCAAGTATGTGACGGTTAAATTCTCTGACGGGAGCATTTTCGCCTACCGTGCCACCGATAAAAGCAAAGTCCAATTGAAAGACAAGGAGGACCCGAGTCTGAGCGATCTCAAAGTGGGCCAAGCCGTCTATGTAAAGGGCCGCACTCTGCCCACGCTAGACACTTGGCTTGTTCACATCAGCGACACTCCGATTCCTTTGGCGGCGTCGAAATCCAAATCGACGAGCGCAAAGAAAGAGAAGGTCGTTCGTGGCCCTGCCTTGCCAGAATCAGGCAAGTTGACCGGCCACACGCTCGTTAACATTCCGAAGCTCAGCATGTTTGACGTGATCGCATCGGATAATCGGAGTTTGCATATCTCGTACAACGCCCAAACAAAGTTTTTCTTTGAGGGAAAGCCTTGCACTCCGAGCGCCATCGAAAGGGGGTTGAGATTTGTTCTCTTGTATCAACGAGACCGATTTGGTAGAATTCTCGGCACCAAGGTTGAACTCTACATGCGGCGTTAGTCGGATTTTGGAAACACTAGATGTTCCATTTACGTCTGCAATAGAGAGAAACTTGAGTTTCGTTCGATCAATGGCACAAGGCTTGCCTTCTTCGGGGTTTTTTAGATCGCCAACGCGAGTCGTCGATTGTAGCCAAGGATCGAGTAGTTACTGAATGAGCGCGCATCCGCACCTATCGGATTTCGATGACGGGATTCCCAGCTATCTCGGTCGCCTAACGCAGGCGCCTCTCCTAACGTCCGAGGAAGAGGTCGAGTTGACTCGAGCGGTGCAGAAGGGCGACAAGCGAGCCCGCCAGCGCCTCATCGAATCCAATATGCGTTTGGTGATCAATATCGCCAAGACGTATCGCAATCGAGCCATCCCGCTAGAGGATCTCATTCAAGAGGGCGCAATCGGCCTCATGCAGGCCGCCGAAAGGTTTGATCCGGACAAGGGGTTTAGATTTTCTACCTACGCCACCCACTGGATTCGCCAAGCTATTGGCCGAGCCATTGACAATAAGTCCAAAGCGATCCGGCTTCCTGCCCATGTTTCCCAATCGCTTCGAAAGATTGAGAAGGAAAGGTTGAGGTTGTCCCGCGAGTTGGGAGGCGATCCTAGTCCGGAACAGCTTGCTTCAGCCATGGGTATCTCGCCCAAAAAGCTTCTCACCCTGGTCCAATCCTCGCAAGACTTGTTATCTCTCGACATGACCGTAGGCGATAGCGGCGGCATGACGCTCGGGGGACTGATCAAGGACAATAAGAATAGCGACCCAGAGACAATGGTCTTAAGCCAAGAAATGGTTGAAGAGCTTCAAAGGATCATCTGTGAGCTTAATGAGCGCGAGCAACGGGTCATGCGGTTGCGTTTCCGCTTAGACGGTTCGGAAGCTCCGCTTCAGGAAGATATCGCCAAGGAGCTGAAGCTCTCCAGAGAGCGAGTCCGACAGATTGAAGTACAGGCAATCAAAAAGTTGCGGGCTCTCGCCCAACGAAGGCGTCTTCGCGACATGCTCAGCAAGTAAAGCGGGCTATGCACTGGCTTGTAAAGCGACGCTGAACTGCTTCTGATAGAGGCTGGCATAGACCCCATTCTTCGCAAGCAATTCGCCATGACTGCCCTGCTCTGCGATTTCTCCCCTCTCTAGAACGACGATCACATCTGCTTTCACGATGGTGGATAGACGGTGGGCCACCACGAAACTTGTACGTCCCGCAAGGAGATTGTCCAAAGCGGCCTGTAGGTGTGCTTCCGTCTGCGAATCCAAGGAGGAGGTCGCCTCATCCAGAATGAGGATTCGAGGGTCCGCCAATAAGGCCCGTGCAATCGCTATCCGTTGCTTTTCTCCTACCGAAAGCTTCACGCCATCCTCTCCGATTTTGGTGGAGTACCCATCTGATAGCTCAACGATGGCGTCATGAATGTTCGCGGCAATCGCCGCCCTTTCAACTTCTTCGTCAGATGCATCCATCCGGCCATACCGGATGTTCTCAATTACGGTCGTGTTGAACAGTATGCTCTCCTGAGCGACAACCCCCACCTGCGCTCGATAGCTCAGCAACTGAACGTCTCTCAAGTCAAAATCGTCGACCAGAATTCGGCCCGACTGAGGATCGTAGTGTCGCATCAGGAGGCTCGTGATGGTGGTTTTTCCACTGCCGCTAAAGCCGATCAGAGCAATCATTTGGCCCGCCTTGACCTTTAGGTTCAAACCTTTGATCACGGGCTGATCAGGCTCGTACTCAAACCACACGTCCTCAAACTTCACATCGCCTCGAATCTTGGGCATTGGCAGGGCCTGAGTCTTATCGTCGATGGAATTCTTGATATCGAGCGTTCTGAAAATCCTTGCGAGCGCGTTCTGTGCCCGCGTGATCGGGTCGATGGCCACTAAGAACTGAATGATCGGACCGTAAACATACGTTACGGAGTACATCAGGAACATCACCAGCGTCCCGGCTCCAATTTCGCCTCTCAGGCACAGCAGGCCCCCGTACCACAAGACTAGCCCTTGCCCGATTCCGCACAGCGCGTCGGCGGAGGTCCACAAACCTCCTCCCAACATTCCTTGCTTGACATTCAGCCCCATGAGGCCGCGCGTAATCGCCATGAAACCTCGCGATTCTCGTCGTTCTTGGCCAAAACTCTTCACGACCTGAACTCCCGCCAATCGCTCTTGCATGACGCCGAACATCGTGTCGCGCCTAGCCCGGATATCTTCGCTCGTTGATTGAAGGGGCGTCAGGAAGCGGCGGAAATTCAAGATGTAGAACGGAACTGGGCTCAAGGCGAGGAGCGCCATCTGCCAGTTGATCGCAAAGAGCACGATCACCACGATGGCGAATTGAACTGCACCGGAAACAAGAGTGTTCAGACTGCCGGTGATGAGGTTGTTCACGGTGCCAGCGTCGTTGATGACGTAGCTCACAAGTTTGCCGGTCTGATTCTTTTCAAAATAGGCCAGCGGCAGGCTTTGCATGTGTCGATACAAACGTTCCCGCATCACTAGCAAGAACTTCTGGCCCATGAGCGATGTGTAAACCCCAAGTGCGTAGCCCAAGAGACCCTGAATCATCGCGAAGCCAATGACCGCGCCAAGGTAGAACCACGCGTTGATCGATCCGCCCTTTTGAAGCGTATTGACGATGTCGCCCAGGATAAGCGGGGGAACGAAACCAAACGCCGACTGGAAGATGGTCAGCGCCGCGCAAGTAATCAGGAGGCCGAGGAATGGTCGAAGTTCCTTGAATAGCCGTCGAAAGGCAGATGAGCCCTTTCGCTCATCTGCCCCGCGTTCCTCAGAGTCGTCCGCTCTCGACATAACTTTGAATTGCGAAGTTTACGTTAAGATGAGGCAGGACACGACAATAAATCGTCCTTAATCGAGAATCCTCCCTTGTGGATGGAAAACACCAACGCTTTGAGACAACAGTTCAGTCAGGTCCTTGATGAAATTCGCCACGACGTCGTTCGGATGGGGACCCGCGCGAACGAACTCGTGAAACACGCCACCGAAGCCGCGCTAAACGGCGACTTGGAGTTGGCCGAGCAAGTCATCCGTAACGACGATGAGATCGACTTGTACGAAGAGGTGATCCATAAGCGCGCGGTTCTCACGGTCATGCAAGAGGCTCCAGTCGCCGCCGATTTTAGGTTCCTGGTTTCCGCGATGGGAGTCGTAGGCGAGATCGAGAAGGCGGCCGATGATGCGGTCAAGCTCGCCCGACGTGCAACCAAGTTGAGTGGGCAATTCCCCGCCGAGTTGAGAGTTGCCCTCGTCGAACTGGGTGAAGAAAGCCGAAAAATGTTCAACGCGGCCCTTCGCCTGTTCGCCGAGTACTCGCCTGAATTGGCGCTTGAGATTATTTCTGCCGACAAGGAAGTCGACACCCGCTATACCACGGCCCGAAATCGGGTTATCGACATGATTCGCGAAAACCCTGAGAACTCGGAGAATCTTGTCCGCACGATCGATTCTTTCCACGCGCTCGAGCACATCGCCGACCACGCGGTCGAGATCGCTCGGCGAATGAGAATGCTCTACGAAGCTCGACCTAGCTAATTTGCGGTAGGCGGATTGAGGCAATATCCTTGATACTGTGATGGGGCAACCCATATGGAGAGAAGATATGCATTTCACTAAACTAGCGGCGGGAATCGTGATTCTTGCCACGGCAACTCAGTCTCAGGCAGTTACAATTCTGACCACCTTCGTTCCTGAGGGCAACTCGTTTCCCGCTAACGGAGTCGCGAGCGCTCCTGGAACCATAACGGGAGGCGGCTCGTTAACCAGCGTTTTTGAGGCCGCCGCGGACTATTGGGAGAATGCCATTGGCGACGATTTCACGGTCAGCCTATCTTACGGCTGGCAAATCCTTGGCGGAGGAACGCTTGGAGTGCATAACCTCTTAACCGAAGGAGGAGCTCCTCATCGCGAGCTCTCGGGCATGATTCGCATCGACAGCACCGTTGCCACTCAGTGGTTCGCCGATCCTACGCCGACGACTCACACGGAGTACACAAACTATAACGAGTTCACACAAAATCTTGGCGGAGGCGTGATGAACACAGGTCGGGTCTTCACAGGCGCCACCGGGGACGCATCTGGACGTTTCGATCTCCTTTCCGTTGCTCTCCACGAGATCGGGCACTCCCTTGGCCTTTCGAGTGCGAACAATGCGTTTGTCGCTGGGAACGGGGATTTGGACGTCGATGTAACGAGTCCTCGCCTGTTCCCTGGCTCATCGATCCCAACTGTGAGCGGAGCGCATCTAAACTTAGCGAATGCGTTGATGTTTCCCTCGGTTAGCAGTGGAAGGCGCAACCTCCTAAGCGATGCCGACATCATTGCCAATATGGAGATCAGCAAATTCACGCAGTTGGGACCCGTGCCAGAGCCGCTCAGCATGACGGTACTCGGGTTTGGCGTTCTTGCCCTATTACGCCGACGTAAGGTGAGCTAACGCCCGTTTCTATTCAGCTGCGGCCGCGCTGGCTAAGTCCGGCTTCAGCTGAATGGAGACTCTGGTGATTCGTCGGCGAGCCATGTTCTCGACGCGAATCACCCCAAGCATTGATTCCACCGAGTCTCCTGGCCGGGGAACCCTTTCTAGTGCATCGACAATGATCTGTGCGAGTGTGTCCGTGTTCTCGCCGGTTTCAACCGGGAGCCTCAGGAAGTCCACAAGCTCGTCGAGCCTGACGTCGGACTTGGCAGAGACTCGGCCACCCTTGAACAGCTCGATCGGCTGTCGTTCGCTTTCGAGAGTGTCCTCAAGTTCGCCAAACACTTCCTCAACGACGTCTTCCAGGGTGATCAGACCGCTCGTTCCGCCGTACTCGTCCATGACGATCAGGATTTGGGTTTTCTGGTCGCGCATGGTTGCAACGATCTTCTCCATCGTCAGGTTTTCTGGAACCGCGACAACGGGTCTCAGCAACTTCTCCAGAACGAACTCGCTCTGCTTCAGATTCTTGACGATATCGTGCAGGTAGGCAACGCCTACCATGTCGTCGATGTCGCCTCTGCACACTGGAAGCCGTGTATACGGGATCACCGCAAGCTTTTCGAGAAGTTCGTCTTTTGTTAGGCTGACGTCCAGCCACTTCATATCCAGCCGGTGAACCATGATGTCGCGGGCCGCAAGTACATCGAGCTTGAGCGCCCGGGTGACCATTTCGGCGTGCATCTTGTCAAGCGTCCCTTCAACTCCGCCTGATTGGATCAGTAGCATCAGCTCCTCTCGGGCGAGGGCATCCGATTCGCCTTGCAGGGTTCGCCCGAACATCCGCAACACCAAACCCGCCGATTTCTGAACAAGCCAAATCAGAGGACGAAAAACGGTGACCACCACCTTCATCGGGCGGAAGGTGATGAGCGCAACCTTTTCGGGAGCCCCCAAGACCAGATACTTGGGTACAAGCTCGCCAACTACGACGAGAACAAATGTGACTACCAGGAAACTAATGGCGAAGCTTGCCGAATGCGGCACTGATGTCCCGAACGCAGAAACCAGCAACTCGGTCACATAGGGCTCGGTAACGGTGCCCACGCCAATCCCGATCATGGTGATCGCTATCTGGGATGCGGCGACGTACGGAGAGACGTCTTCAAGCTCCTTTGACAGAGCCTTGGCGGTTCGGTTACCTTTGCGGGCAAGCGAATCGATCTTTGACTTTCTGGCGCTCACTATCCCGTATTCGGCCGCGACAAAGAAAACGCTACCTAGGACAAGCAGGACGCTAATTAGTGCGAGCAGTGCAGGGCACCTTCCATCTGAAAGCTATTGTATCAAAAGCGACTCATCGCGGAAGGACCCAAATCCGATGCTTGCGCCAGTGCCCGAGACACCGGGCGATATAGCCAAAGATATTCAACACGTCTCGGTAGAGGTCGACCACGGCGGCGAACTCCTCGCCTAAGCGCCTTCGGGCCAGTAATGATGCCATGTCGTAAACCATATAGGTCAGGTAGCAAGCGTTAGACAATAGAGAGAATCGGGCATCGCTGACGGTTGCCGGAGCCCCTACCGACAACGCGGCAATGGTTGTGCTCGAAGCAATAATCGACAGAAGATACTGGCCCACGAAGCTAAAGTCGCGTCCACAAAGAAGCGCATAGATCAAGGCAAAACCTGGCCCGATGATCATGGTCCAAATCGGCCAACCCATCGTTTGGATGGGATTGAGCGCCAATCCAACGGCGAACATGAGCGGGATTAAGAACAGCGAAGAGGTCGTCGCCTCTCGCGGTCCTCGGCGAAGAAGCACCCTAACGACCGCCAGGCCCAGGATCAAAACCGCAAGCGGCCACCAGGACAGATGGATTGGAAGGCTAATCGGACTGTATGCCAAAGCGCCGACGATGAGAAGCGTCACAAAGTGTAGTCCCGAAACGCGCTTGATGAACCCAACCCGCGAAATGTAAGGCTCTTGGGTCACATTGCCAGGAATCTCGATTGGGTCGGGAACGTAGTTGGGGACGTGCATCTTGATAGGGGTGAATGGGTGATGGGGTGATCTTATCCTTTCATGATCTCAGGTTCTGGCAAGCCCAAACCCTCCAACTGCTTGACAATCTGCTCCCGATCGCCAACCAGCACGATTACGGCTCGATCGAATGGGATTCCAGTTTTCGCCAGTTCATTCAGCTGAGCCAGTTCGACCTTTGCGAAACGGTCCAATTCTTGGCCAATCTGAGAAAATGGGATTCCATTCTCGCGATAGGAAATCGCGATTCCGACTAGCCCTTGACGAGTGCCGATTCCGTCGATGAAGTTGGCCCGGATGGTGTTTCTAGCTTTCGAAGCCTCCTCATCGGTCAAATCGCCGGTCTTCACCCGTGCGAGCTCGCCGAGCAGTTCCTTCAGCGAAGCGCCGGTTACGTCGGCTCGAACCGAGGTTGATGCGACGATGTAGTTGGCCGGCTTGGAGAACGCAAATTGAAGGCCCGCACCATACGTATAGCCCTTCTCTTCCCGCAAGTTCCGGTTGATTCGCGATGTAAACGTGCCGCCCATGACCACACCAAGCTCGGTGAGAGCGTAGCGATTCGGCGACGAGAATGTCTCGCTCGGCATGAGAATCTTGATGACCGTCTGAACCGCGCCTGGCTTATCGACGATCACAAGTCTTTGCCGATCGGCAACAACCTCTGGGTAGTGTTTTGAGGCAATCGAACGGCCCTTGGCTTTCCAACCTCCAAACTGCTTACCAAGCAAGGCCTTGAACTTCTCCACCGAGAGGCTTCCGCTTGCGTAGATTGCGGCCTCGGAAGGATTGGCAATGGTCGCGTACCGGGCCTTGATGTCCGCAAGCTTCAGCTTCGTCACGGTCTCCTTGGTACCGCTGACTGAGCGAGAGTAAGGGTGGGACCTGCCGAAGAATTCACGATTGACGGTCTTCGTGGCAAGGGTGCTCGGATCGTCGTCCTCGGTGGCCAGGCCCTCAAGGTGGAGACTCTTGATTCGATCCCAATCCGACGCTCCCAGCTTCGGCCTGAGGACGGCATCCGCCATCAGAGCCAGGGACGGTTCGAATTTTTCGCTGAGGCTGGTGAGGGAGACTGTAGTTCCTTCCTGAGAGGCGCCGATGGAAAGCTGTGCGCCTAACTGATCGAGCGCGTTTGAAAATGCTTCGGCGTCCCGTGGCCCGGCTCCCTCGTCGAGCATGTCGGCGGTGAGCTCGGAAAGGCCGGAACTTCCTGCCGCGTCGAACGATGCGCCTTGATCGAATCTGAGGGCCAGTGTAGTCAACGGCAAGTCCGACTTCTGCCAGTAATAAACCGGAATCCCGTTGGCGAGCTTGAACTCGGTCGGCAACGGGAAAGCGAAGGGTTTGCTGGCTCCCACGGTTGGCTGAGTTTCGCGCTGATTCGACTTGGGCGGGTCTCCCTGGGGGATCACGCGAAGAATCAGGCGACGGTTTGGGTTGAGAGCTTTCGCGGCCACCGCTTTAAGACTGGCTGGCGTTACCGCTTTGAATAGCTGTTGCTCCTTGGCGAAGGAGTTTGGGTTTCCAAAGTAGAACTCGAATTCGTTGATCTTGTCCGCCCGTTGTTGAAGAGACTGAAGGCCGTTGACGGCCTGGAATGAAACCTGCGCAAGCTGACGATCCAGTTCCGCCTTTGTCGGTCCTTCCGCCCTGAACTTGGCTAACGTTTCATCGATCGCCTTTTCCAATTTATCGAGCGCTACACCCTCCCGTGCCGTGGCATCCACGGTAAAGGTTGAGCCAAGGAGCATCGGATTCTGATAGGCGGCAACGTCGGTCGCCAACTGCTTTTGAACGACGAGGCTTTGATAGAGTCGGCTTGTATAGCCCCCGCTAAGGACGCTCCCGGCGAGCCGCATCTCAATATCGCCGGGTTTGAAGGCGGCAGGACTATGCCAAACCATGATCGTCTTAGGCACTTGAACGGTGTCCACCATTGTGGTTCGCTTGATTCCGCCTAGGGTGAGGGGAGGCACTGCCTTGCGCACGATGTCGTTGCCTCTTGGAAGAGTGCCGAACAGCTTCGAAACAAGCGGCTTGATCTCCTTCGGATTGAAATCGCCCGCTATCACCAGGCTCGCGTTGTTTGGCACGTAATAGGTGTTGAAGAAGTCCTTCACGTCTTGAACGGCGGCGGCGTTCAGATCCTCCATCGACCCGATTACGGTGGTGTGATACGGATGTCCCTTTGGAAACATTAGGCCATTGATAGCATCGTTGGCTTTTCCGTAGGGCGCGTTTTCAACCCCTTCCCGTCGCTCGTTCTTCACAACCTCTCTCTGAAGGTCCAGCTTCTTCAAATCCATATCCAAAGCCAAACCTTCCAAACGATCGGCTTCTAGCCATAGCAGGGTTGGCAACAGCGACGAAGGGCCAGACTCGTAGTAGTTCGTCTTATCTTCCCAAGTGCTGGCGTTGTTACTGCCTCCGTACTTCTCCATGAGGACGTCGAACTGGCCATTGGGCACCCGTTTCGTCCCCATGAACATCAAGTGTTCGAAGAGGTGGGCAAAGCCGCTTCGCCGCTCGGCCTCATCCTTGGAGCCGACCTTGTACCAGATATTCACCGCGACGATCGGCTGCGAGTGATCCTCATGAAGGATCACCGTCATACCGTTGGCAAGTTTGTACTTCTCAACCTTGACGGATTGAGGTTGGGCCAAAGCGGTAACGAGGACAAAGAGCAGAATCGCGGTGGGACGAAACATTGGTAAGTCTATTGTGACTTGCCCCCGAATAATTCCCAATTCATTAACGCTTCATCTTTTAAGTCGCCCGAGATTCTTGGACATGCGTAGACTTACGTGGGGCTTATGAAGCGCGCATTTGTTTGGGGGACTCCCCTTATTCTCTTGTTGGGTCTCATTATCTGGCGGCTGTCGGTGGAAAAGGCGGCGGCCCAAGACACGGCGGCCCAGGCCGCTTCCAGAAAAAACACGGCTCAGGCGGCGGATATTGCAGTAGCTGGTCCGGCGACGATCGAGTCGATTCTGGATGCGGTTGGCAACGCCGAGTCGCCATTCAAGGTCGATATCTCCCCGAGAACCAGCGGACGAATCGACTACCTACAGGTTCGAGAAGGCGACTCCATTCGGAAGGGGGACGTTCTCGTTCAAATCAATCCCAGCGATCTGGAAGGTCAGATTCTGGAGCAACAAGCCTCAGTGGCGGAGGCAAGAGCGCGGCTTGCGGAAGCTCAAATCGGAAAATCGTCCAATGACGCCGCCATTGAGGGCA
>JACMJO010000547.1 GCA_014380605.1 Fimbriimonadaceae bacterium
TCTGGAACAGGGCCTCCAGCACGACATCGAAATCCTCTTTCGTCATCCCAAAGGCAGCCGGCCGGACTTCAGCCTCTACCGAAACAGGCGTGCCCGCAGGAGTCTGGGGACTGGAAACCTTGGCGTCGTGGGCGAAGCTCCTGGCGATCTCCTCGCGGACGTCGTTCGCCATCAATACCGCTCCCGATCCCAGCTTGACTTTGACCGTCTCGCCGGGACCCAAGAGTCGTTGCACCTCGGGCTCTCCGATGGGAAACGCGCCGGTCAACTCACTTGCCGCAACTGCATAGTCTTTGGTCGAGGCAAACCAAAGAGGCCGGAGTCCATTGCGATCAAGGTGGGCCACGGCCTCATCTCCGTCGCAGGCCACGATTGCGGCGGGGCCGTCGCAGGCGCCTAGGTAGACGCTCATGCTTCGGTAGAAGTCTTGAAGAACGGCGGATTCCTTGGTCAACGCCTCGGGCAACAGGGCCAGGAGAGATTCGGTGATCCCCATACCGCCCGCCATGAGGGCGATCAGCATGTCGTCCAGGTTGGCCGTGTCAGATCCGCCCGAGCAGACGACGGATCTTACATGCGAGGCCAACCCCTTGAGTTCGGGATGCTTGGCGACTAGCGCGAGCAACAGATCCTGTCCGATCGCCTCAAACCAAGCGACATTCCCCTTGATCGTGTTGATCTCTCCGTTGTGAGCTAAGGCCCAGAAGGGTTGGGCACGGCGCCAGGCCGTGGTCGTATTGGTGCAATAGCGACTGTGGAAGAGGAGGAACCTCGAGGCGAAGTGCGGGTCTTGCAAGTCGGGATAAAACTCACCGATCTTTGAGAGTGCAAACAGCCCCTTGTAGACTACAGTTCGGTTGGACAAGCTGACGACTGAGAAGTCGTCGCCGGCGATCTTCTCCATTGTGGAATCAAGGGCGATTCGGAGCAGGTATCGCGCAACAAACCAGCCTTCCTCGCTCATATCGGCGGGTCGCTTGAATAATGCTTGCCGAACGATGGGAAGCGTGCGAAGAGCATGGCTGCCCGGCTCCAGGGCGCTGGTCTCAACCGGAACCTCGGCCCATTGAATCACAGGCGCTCCCGCGAGTTCCGCTAGCTCTTCGACTTTGGCAACGCAGGCTAGGCGGAGCGTGGATTCAAAGGGGAGGAAAAACATCCCCAGGGCGACGTCTCGCTGAGCGATGACCTTGGCATGCTCGGGAAATCTATCGAGAAGGAGGGGCCAAGGGATATCGACTTGGATTCCCGCGCCATGTCCAGGGGCGCCTCGATGGTCGAATCGGGTGCACATATCCAACCCGTGGGTCACCACTTGTCGGTCGGCGATTCCTTTGCGACTTGCAACGAAGCCGATGCCGCAAGCATCCGCTTCTAGAACCTGACGTGAACCTTTTTTGACCCAATACATGGCGCGAACCTAACCGTCCCGCGCCTTAGCGGATCCAATGCGGCGTCGATACCGCGAAGGAAAGACACTATACGACAAATTTGGCTAGTTTGGAAAAATGCTTCTTACCGAAGGGCGGGTAAGGACAATGAAGGTGAATACACCAAGCGCCGTACCAAACGGCATCCATAGACAGTTCAGCCCCGCCGTCGCATAGATGAGCTTGATGCCTCTTCTCTGCGCGATTCGCTGACTTGACAGCCAACTCAAGACGGTCAAGGTCCAGGCTCCTAGGATAACGGCGAGGCCGGCCAGGATGAATATCGCACCGAACATCACGTCCATCCCCTGGTTTTTAGGAGTGTTCATGAACTTTGGATTCGTGGCGGCAAGGATGCCGATGATGAAATGCGGGAAGCCGCAGAAGCCGAATAGTGCATACATGCCCGCAATCACCTTGTGGAACGTCTCCAACAGCTTCAATTGCTCCAGGTCCTGGCTATAGGGCGGCGTGGGGTTGGCGGGAGTTTCCATGGCGATTCTCTTCAAGCATACAGCTAAGCAAGGGGTAGAAAAACTGTAAGAACCTGAGAAAAGACTATCTCCACGTCGTCGGGAATCAGAAACGGCTCGTTCATAGAAGAGACATATCCATTCGACTATTGTCGATCGAAAGGAGAGAGAAAAATGAACTGGGATACCGTACAAGGCAACTGGACTCAATGGAAAGGCAAACTCAAAGAAAAGTGGGGCGACCTTACCGACGACGATATTCAAATGTTGGATGGGAAGAAAGACCAGCTTGCCGGGAAACTTCAAGAGCGATATGGAATTGCTCGTGAAGAAGCAGAGAGACAGCTAGACGAGTGGACGTCGAGTATCGACGAACCTGCTCGTCGATAGCTAGGGACAGCAGGAGGGAAGTAAAAATGCTTCGTTACGCCGTAATCTTTTTTGTAATCGCGCTCATCGCCGCCTTTTTTGGCTGGGGTGGGATCGCCGGATCCGCGTCAGGAATCGCGCAGATTCTATTCGTCGGATTCATAATCCTGGCCATCTTGTCGCTCATTTTTGGGCGAAGAACGGTGGTCTAAACGGTAAGACCTAAGGTGTAAAGAGTAAGGAAATCGAATGACCTTACTCTTTACACCTTACTAGCTTCTAGAGCGTCCCGCGCAAGGCTTGCTCGCGCTCAATAGACTCAAACAGGGCCTTGAAATTGCCTTTCCCGAAACTCTTCGCACCCTTGCGATGGATGATTTCGTAGAAGAGGGTAGGTCTATCCGTTACCGGCTTGCTGAAAATCTGCAACAGGTAACCTTCGTCGTCACGATCTACTAAGATGCCTAGTTCGGCCAGTTCATCGATACTTTCGTCGATCATTCCGACCCTGTCCGAGAGCATCTCATAGTAGGTTTTAGGAACAGTAAGGAACTCCATTCCCCGAGCCTGTAGGCGGGATACCGTGTGGATAATGTCATCGGTCCGAAGGGCCACATGCTGTACACCCGCTCCGCCAAAGAACTCAAGATACTCGTCGATCTGGCTCTTCTTTTTGCCTTCCGCAGGCTCGTTGATCGGGAACTTGACGCGGCCGTTTCCACTTGCCATAACTTTCGACATAAGGGCCGTGAACTCAGTGGAGATGTCGTTGTCATCGAAGCTGATCAGGTTTGAGAAGCCTAGAACTTCCTCGTACCACTTCACCCAATAGTTCATCTTTCCGAGTTCAACGTTTCCGACGCAGTGGTCGATCTCTTGGATGCCGATGGGGTCACCGGGCTCGTTCCGAGTTTGAAAACCCGGCAGGAAGTGTCCTTTGAACTTGTCGCGATTCATGAAGGTGTGCAGGGTGTCTCCATAGATATGGATGGAGGCGACCCTCACCGATCCTTCGTCGCCCTCCAGCGAGTAGGGCTCATGGGCGGATTGGGCGCCCCGTTTGACCGCTTCGTTGTAGGCCCAGTCCACATCATCCACTTCAAAGGCAATGTCTTGCACGAAGTCGCCATGCTGGGCGATCGCGTTAGCCATTGGGTGGCCTGGCCGAATCGGGGCCGTGAAGAGAAGCTTGACGTCGTTCTGCTCAAGCAGATAGTCGACCTCGTGTCTTTGTCCTGTTTCCAGTCCGTGGAACCCGGTGATGCTGAAACCGAATACGTGCTGGTAGTAGTAGGCGGCTTGGCGGGCGTTGCCAACGTAGTGGCGGATATGGTCAACCTTGCGAATGGGAAATGTGTCCTGCGACATTGCTCGAAAACTCCTTTTCTAAATTATAGTTGAGGGATGGCCCCTTTGGCCCGTCGCTTGCAAATGGACATTCTCAATATGCGATCGAGCGCTCTCATTTTTGGTTTGGCGATGGCGACTTCGGCATTTGCCGGAAACTTCACCATCGATTCCGCTTTCGCCTCGGATCAGGCCGGGAATGCCTCCCAGCCCTTGCCCGGCCAAGCCTTCTGGATGACCGTTCGATATCAAGTCGGAAACACTCAGAATGCCTCGATGCAAGTGTCGTCGCCTTGGTTGAACCTCACATCCCCCAACTTCCAAAACCAAGCTGGCCAGGGCCAAGCCACCTACGGCCCGATTGTTCCGCTTTACGATGGCGCGATCCCCGTTCATGTGCGAATCGGCGATGACTCCGTTCTGGTTGAAGTCAAGCTGGCCAGGCCAACGCGAGCCATCGATTACTTTGAGCCCAGAGCCTGGCAGGCAGACTTTGGAGCCTCGCTCATCTTCAAGTCCGGTCAATCGGCAAAGGTTGAGTGGCTGGTCCCTAAAGCGCTTTCCTCTGGTTTTCAGGATGTCATGTCCACCAGAGCCTTTGAGGGCCAGTTGATTGCAAGCGACATTTTCCGAGTTCAAAACAGATTGGAAACGAGCGCCGCCTTTCATGCAACGACCTCTTCGGTTCGAGTCAACGCTGAGATACTGCGCACTGTCGGCTTCCCATCCCTGAAAAAGATTCCGAGCGATATCAAGCAGTACTTGAAATCGGAGACCCTCATCGAATCGAACGACAAGAACGTGAAGAACCTGGTCTCATGGGCTCTGCCGAAGAAGTTCGATAAGTCGATGAGCATTTACGATGCGGCCCAAAATTTATTCCGAGCCACCGTCGCCAGAATCCAGTACGTGGACGTTGCCGGTGGTAGGCCAAGCGCGGCTCAGGCCCTTCGAACAGGCATCGGCGACTGCGGGTTCTTTGCGGCGGCGTTTAGCGCCGCATGCCGGAATGTCGGAATCCCGGCTCGCCCGGTTACCGGATTCCTTGCTGGAACTGATGCCTGGCATGTCTGGGCTGAATTCTATATTCCCGGCCACGGCTGGGTCCCGGTCGATCCATCGTTCGCGGATGGACTCGATCCGAACGGCAATCTCCCTTTGTACTTCGGAGTCATCCCCGAGCTAAACCAGCGCGTTGCCACCGGCGTAGGATTCGATCACAGTGTGGGCAAATACAAAGTGCCCATCCTCCAGTCGCCCTATGCCTTGACGGACGCTAAGAAAGTGGCCTCAGCCGGAGCCTGGTGCAGTCTGGTCGAGATCTCGAGATGATGATGATCTGATTGATTGAATGGGCGACCGAATGAACGGTTGCCTCCCAATGCGAGGAACGAGGAGGGGGAGGGCAAGGTGGGGTTTTCCGGGAGTTGGCGCGATAACGCGGCAATAGGTTGCCGCACTCTAAATTTGGTTCTTCTCAAGCGCGGCACCGAGGGTTCTGAGAGCTTCTGCACGGCCAAGGGTCGTCAGGTAAAATGTTCGCTCATCCAATCAGGGCCGATGTAGCTCAGGGGTAGAGCAGCTGTTTCGTAAACAGCAGGTCGCAGGTTCGAATCCCGTCATCGGCTCCAAGAATCAGACTCAAAGTGCGCGCCCAAATCCTTTTCGATAACTCGGACCTTTTTTCAAGGATGCCTATCCGCTCCACCACGAGATATCAATTTTGTCGTATTTTCTGTAGACTTGAATTAGTTCGTTGGTTAGGAGAAGTCACAAATGCGTGCTCTAAGACTTTCCGCTTGCGGCCTGCTGGCCCTATGGCTTTGCTCCGTTCGTGCACAGAGTGTTTCTGAATTTCCGCCCTACTTGCTCCCAAGCTTTGACCGATCCCCTCTTTGTGGCGGTCGTGTTCAGTCAATAACGGTGCGGCCCGGAGCAGACTCTGACATGATTTTCTCTGCTCAGTACGGTGGTCTGTGGAAAACATCGAACGGCGGCTCCACTTGGTCGCACATATTTTCCGCCATCTGGGCGAAGGACGTCGCCTACGCTCAAGGCAATACAGTTATTGCAACCATATTTGGCGACAACAAGGTCGCGTCAGAAAGTGGAATCTGGGTCAGCCCTGACGGGGGCACAACCTGGGGACAAGCATCGATCGACTACCCCCTCGGACGTGGCGGGGTGTATGGCATTAGTGTTGCTCCAGATGACCGACGAAAGGTTTATGTAGCCACCGACTATGGGATCGCCACAAGCAGGGACAACGGAATTACTTGGGAACACACTCGCCTAGAAGGAAACCCCCGTTCGATTATTGCCTTGCCCGGCAACAAAGCCATGGCGTTAGCGACAACCGGAGTATTCCGGTCTGATGGTGGACCATGGCGTCGCATCAAAGAAGGGAATTTTGGCTTTTCCAATGGCGATACGTTCAAGCTTATCGATGCCTTGCCGACTGATCGGGACAAGGTATTCATCCTTCAAGACTACGATAATCTCTACCTCTATGAAGTTGCTGCGGACCGCTTTTCAGCAATCCGAGTTCCAGGCCGGGGACGCTCCCGCAACCCATTTATTCGAGTCTCCTTACGTCCCTCGCCTGCTCAGGGCTTCGAGCTGTGGCTGGGCAACGGTGTGCACCTTCTTCGCCGTACGTGCTCCGATATTGACGATGCGAGACGAACAGGAGTCTTTAACTGGGCAAGCTTCGGACGAGATGATGGAATTCATGACGACACGGGGTTTATGGGGCTCGATTCTGCTCACCTCCCCGTTCTTTATGGAAGCGACGGAGGCATTTTCAAACCGGCAAACTCGCAGGCAACATTCTGGCAGCGAGCAGCTGTTACTGGATCGGGTTTAAACTCTTATCAAATAACCGCACTAGGCGGCACTGAATATACAGCCGGTGACCTGTCCCTATACTTTTCGACCCAAGACAACGGTTCAATATGGAGTTCAGGTGATGCAGGAATAACCTGGCCCCGTGCAGGTTCTCCTGAGGGGTCGTTCGTACAGGTCACACCTTTTGCTGCTAATCCTACTAGTGCCACGGTTGCCTGGAATTCAATTCGAGGCGCTGACCCACGTTGGACAAGCATGTTTGGAAGTGGCAATTTGGGAACGCAGTGGGAAGTTCCAGCGAACAGTCCAGGTTCTCGTTTCGGCTTCTTAACCGGCTTTTCGATCCCTATTTTTGTAGCTCCAAGCGCATGGGTACGTTATCGGTTTCCACCAGAGGGAGGATCGCCCGAGCTCTATCGCTCCCGAGATAATGGGAACACCTGGGTCAAGGTAGCGGAGATTAACTTGGAGCAGCGTGGCGTGCCGATCCCCTCACGAGAGCTCGTATTCGGGGCCTTCCGTGCGCCCGGATCAAGACCTGGAGGAGGGGAACGCATTGGAATCATAAAATTCGATCCGCGGATCCCAGTTTATGGCGCTGCAAACTTAATCAACCTGCCGGACGACGGTAGCTTAGGAATAAGGGCAACTGAGTTTGATTTTCGAGCCGTATTCGGTGTTGATCCTACGAATCCTGACTACATTATTGCCCCTGACATTGTTAATGGGCTAATTAAA
>JACMJO010000548.1 GCA_014380605.1 Fimbriimonadaceae bacterium
GACGGCGGCGCTTCGCCCGCTAACCCCAGGTTCATCGAGGTGGATCTTCAACCGATAACCGCTTCTCAGTTTCTTTACTTCGTTGAGGTCCGGGTCCGGGAGTTCGCCTTCCCAGGGCTCAAAAGTCGCAGTTCCCGAATTCCCAACGATTTCGATCGATTTTATGTCGAGCGGCTTTTCCTTCGGGCTGACAAGGAACAACTCGGTGTCTAATCCGGTGTCGCCCACGATGAGAACGTTTGGCTCTTGAGACAGGAAGCGATAGCGGGGGGTCGTTCGGACATGGATCGGAAACTTCTGAACCGGTATTTCCGAGTCGTTTGAGAAGAGAATCAGGTGCTTGTTTAGGTCGCCAAGTATCTCGGTCGTATCCACCCGTATCTTCACAAGCACGGAAGAGCCAGGAGCGGCGATGGCAGGCCCAGTGGCGTTTACGCACCCGCAGTCTGGGATCACCCGAAAGTTCAAGGGAGCATCTCCGAGGTTTGAAACTTGAACGCTGAACTCTATGGGAACGCCCTGGATGATTGGACCCCGTTCAATGATTGTGGGTGTGAAACTTGCTTTGGGGTTGCCAGGCGAGAGCCGTTGCTTCTTGTCGACGGCTTGTCGGAGGGAGGTCACAGCGTCGCGGATAGCGACAATCGTTGCGGACTCCGAAACGTCCACGTTCGATTGATACTGCATTTGTAGATCGACACGGCCCATCATTGTGCCCAGGAACGCCCCGGGAGCCAAACCCAAATAGGATGCCGCCGCGAACATCACTTCGTTATGGAGTGAAATGTTGCTCGTGAGTTCGAGGGGAATTCCGCGGTTGAGCCCAATCACTGCCTCTAGTCGTGGCTCACCAAAAGAATCTGAAAAGAACAAGGCGACGCCGCGAGGTAACCCAGACGTCGGGTCGTTGGCAAGGCTCTTCTCAAACGTGAATTTGATCGCAGGCTTGGGGCCTGCCTTGAACGACAATCCTGGAATGCGATTGGCAATAGCTCGAAAGGCTTGGGTTCTGATCTCGACAAGCTCTGCCCGCTTCGCCTGAGGCACGTTTTGATCATTCCATGAGTAGGTGACGACCGATCCTGGCAACAGTTGAAGCTTCTGCTTGGCGGCGTCAAACCGGCCATTGGCCATCTCCTGCTTTACTTGGTTGAAGGCTTTGTACAGATCGGGGCTCGTCCCCATTGGAAGCGCTGGCCCGAACGAAGTCTGAAAGGCGCCAGCGGCGAGAATCGCAAGAATCATTATCGAAGAACCTACCCCAGGATGGCTACGCCGATACGACGTGTCGGCGTTGCCTTCAGGTTCAAAAGATATTGAGGCCGCCAATGCCGCAAAGGGGAGAGCAAATCAGCACGGGGCCTCAACTACATTTATGACAAGTTTCGGGCCAAAAGGGAAGGGTTTATGGAAAAGAACTACTCAATAAATTTGTCTTCGGCGGGTTTCTTCTTCATGAAGGCTTCGATAAACCCGTCTATATCGCCGTCCATGACGCCAACAATGTTGCCAGTTTCGTATCCGGTCCGGTGGTCTTTGACCATCGTGTAGGGCTGCATCACATAGCTTCGAATCTGTCGCCCCCACTCGGCTGGTCCCGTGACCATCATCGTCTTCATCCTTTCTGCGCTGTTCACCCGCTCTAGCTCTGACAATCGGGCGAGCAACACCATCATTGCGGTCGCACGATTCGCATGCTGGCTTCGCTCGTTTTGGCAGGATACGACGATCCCAGTTGGAAGGTGGGTAATTCGAACGGCGCTTTCCGTTTTGTTGACATGCTGTCCCCCAGCGCCACCGGCCCTAAGGGTTTCGACCTTTAGGTCATCGGGATTAATATTGACCTCGGATTCCTCGATCTCCGGGAGGGTTTCTACTTTGGCGAAAGAGGTATGTCGCCGCGCTGCCGAATCGAATGGAGAAATACGCACCAGGCGATGAACCCCGTTTTCGGCCTTCAAGTAGCCGTAGGCGTTCTCGCCAGTGACCAGAACCTGAACCGACCGGTATCCCGTAACATCTCCTGGCGTCTCGCTGATGATCTCCATTTTGTAGCCGTGGTTTTGGCCCCAACGAGAATACATACGGAACAGCATCGCCGCCCAATCGCAAGCTTCCGAGCCGCCGGCGCCCGCGTTAATCTCGAGGATAGCGTTGCGACCATCGTGTTCGCCATTCAGGAGAGTCTTGAGTTCATAGGCATCCAGATCCTTTAAGAACTGAATCGCCATTTGGTCCGCTTCGAGGGCCATTTCCTCTGAGGGTTCGGCGCGAAGCATCTCGTAAAGCTCGGCAATGTCTCGCTCGGTCTTTTGGAGTTCGGTAACTGGGCCAGATATGCTTTTTAGGCGCGAGAGCTTTTGGTGAAGCTTGTTCGCCGACTCGGGATCGTTCCAGAAGTCTGGATGAGAGGACCGCTCCTCTAATTCGTGTATTTGAGACAGGAGTTGAGGCTGGTCAAAGATGACCTCCAATAGCGTCCAGTCTCCCACGAGCCTTAGACAGCGCTTCCTGCTGATCAATGTTCAGCATGCATCGATGGTACCTGCAAAAATGGGTGCATAATAGTTCTGTCTTTCGTCGACGGGACCGCTAGGTCGTCCGCCGAATCCTTTGGCCGCTTTCAGTTATTCAGCGCGGCCAACCGCGTAATTCGGTGGAGATATCGACGATGAGTTTTAATCTGAAGTTGTTGGCAGGGCTAGCTATGACCTGCCTTGCGGGGTCGTTGCTTGCCCAAACGGCTGAGTTCGTTCCTGGCGAAGTTCTTGTTAAGTTTCGGGGATCAGGCGCGACGCCTGCCAATGCTTCTTTAGTTGCCCACCGGGCCATCGGAGCGCAGAAGGTCGGTAACGTCGCCGTCCTCGATGTCGAAAGAGTCAAGTTGCCCACCGGCATGAACGCTCGCGACGGCGTCGAGTACTACCAGCGGCTCTTGGGTGTTGAGTATGTGGAGCTCAATTACAAGAAAAAGAGCCACTTCGTCCCCAACGATCCCCAGTTGGCCGCTCAGTACGGCCCGACCAAGATGAAGGCCCAGCAGGCTTGGGATCTTACGAAGGGCAATCCCGCGGTGATCGTCGCGGTGATCGATGATGGCGCGGATGCTAATCACGAAGACTTGAAGAACAAACTGGTACCTGGATTCGATTATTCGGACGGCGATCCGGATACGACTCCATCAGGGACCCATGGAACACTCTGCGCAGGAAACGTTGCCGCAGAGACCAACAACGCTAAAGGCATTGCGGGCATGGGATTCAATTGCCGCATCATGCCGATCAAGATCTTTCCAGAATCCACAGTTGCGAACTCATCAGCGGCAATCATCCACGCTGCCAACAACGGCGCGAGGGTGATTTCCATGAGCTATGGCGGCCCGGGCGAATCGGTCACCGAGCGAAACGCAGTCAACTTCGCGTGGGGGAAGGGATGCGTTCTTGTATCCAGTGTTGGAAACGACGGAATAACCCAGAAGAACTACCCAGCCGCATTTCCAAACGTGATCGCAGTCGGGTCAACGGGAACCCAGGATATCCGTTCTGGCTTCAGCAATATTGGGGCAGACTGGGTCGATGTCGCCGCGCCCGGCGAAGCTATTTTGTCCACCCTGGCCGGTGGTGGCTATTCGGCTTCGGATGGAACCTCGTTCTCTTGTCCATTGGTTGCAGGGGTCGCGAGTTTGGTCTTCTCTGCCGGCGGGGCAGGATTGACGAACACGCAAGTTCGGAATGCCATCGAGACCACCACCGACCCGGTTCCTGGCAACTTCTTCAAATTTGGACGCGTGAACGCTTTTCGTGCGGTTTCGGCGGTGGATAGCGGGTCGGTAACCGTAAACGCGGCAACGAATGTTTCGTCATGGTTCGGTCTGAACTTCACGGGAAGTAGCGTCGACTTGCTTAGCACCGACCTGAACTTTGCCACCGTGACATCCGTAACCGATCCTCTCGGCCATATTGCAGGCGTCATCGTCGATTTGTCCTATGTCGAAGCTTCGACAACGGTGAGAGCGGCAACGGCAGCGATTGAAGCAAACGGGCCAAGCGGGTCTTCGGGCCAAGTATTCCTTTGGGATTTTGTGAGCTCGAAGTTCGTCTTGCCAAAGTCCTTTGCGATCAACATAACCGGCAACAAACGTCAGAAAATCACCCTTCCGACAAACCTCTCCCGGTACGTTTCGGGCGGCCAAATGAGGCTTGGAATCCGAGCGATCGGTCCCAATCGCAAGCCCAGGGATTGGAAGACTGGATTCGATCTGAACGTCGGCTTTGTTCAGGTGGAGACCAGACCTCAACTTCCTTAGCTTGAAGGACATTGAGCTTTGCCGGAGTCTTAATGGCTCCGGCATTTTCATGTCGATGGGTTATCGAACTTGATGGTTCTCGAGGCGCGTCTGTAGTTGTAACGGCTCAAAGAGTTGTATTATTGTTTGCCCAATCCCCCGGAGGATAGAAGATAGATGAATTTTTTTAGAAGAGCGGTACTCGCTCCTCTGTTTGCGTTGGCCGCCTCAATGGCTTTCTCGCAAGCGGTTGAGTTTGCCCCCAGAGAAGTCCTTGTAAAGTTCCGCGGAACTGCTTCGGTCGCAGCGAATTACGCTCGAATTGCCAACAGTGCAGTCGGCGCTCAAACGATCAGACAGATCGCAAGAATTAACGTTGATCGAATCAGAATTCCTGCTGGAATGCCGATCGACGATGCGCTGTCGTATTACGGCGGGTTAAGCACGGTTGAATACGCTGAACCCAATGCGGTCAAGCAAAAATATTACATTCCCAACGACCCCCGATGGGCGAGCCAATACGGCCCCGTAAAGGTGAAGGCACCTGAGGCTTGGAATATTACCAAGGGCAACGCAAGTGTGATCATTGCCATTATCGACGATGGTATTGCCGCGAGTCATGAGGACTTGGACGCGAAGCGGGTACCGGGCTTCGATTTCTCGGACAATGACGGCGATCCCAACACGACTGAGGACCATGGCACGCACTGCGCAGGCATTGCGGCAGCCCACACCGATAACGGAAAGGGCGTGGCCGGTACCGGTTTTAACAGCCGGATCATGCCGCTCAAGATTTTTCCGAACGCTACGGCGGCTACCTCTGCAGCAGCCATCATTCATGCTGCGGACAACGGCGTGAAGGTCATCAGCATGAGCTACGGCGGCGGGTTCGAGTCTGTTACTGAGAAGAACGCTGTCAATTACGCATGGGGCAAAAATGTCGTCCTTCTGGCTGCCGCCGGCAACGGAGGCAACCAGACTAAGGGCTATCCGGCAGCGTTCGACAAAGTCATCGCGGTTGGCTCAACTACCTCGGCAGACCTTCGGTACGACGGGAGCACTTTTGGCGTGGACTGGGTTGACGTTGGAGCTCCCGGGGTCAACATTGAGAGCACCATAAACGGAGGATATGCTCAGTTTACAGGAACGTCGATGGCCTGTCCGATGGCAGCTGGCGTTGTTAGCCTACTTTGGGCTCAAGCGCTGCCAGGCACGACTAACACGCAGATTCGAGCTGCTTTAGAAAACACTACTGATCCCATTGCAAATGGCGGATTCAAGAATGGACGCATCAACGCGTTCAAAGCGTGCCAGTCTCTTGACCCAGGCAGCGCCGACATCAGCAATGCCACTGCAGTTGCCTTGTGGACAGGCTCGGGGATAAGTGGAGGCGCAACCGATCTTGGAGCTACCGACGTTAACTTCGTAGCCGTTACCACGTCTCAGAGCACGCTTGGCCAGCTTGGCGGCGTTGTCGTCGACTTCGCCTTTACGGTAAGTCCGACGAACCTCAGAGAGGCCAATGCGTACATCGAAGCCAACGCTCCGGCAGGATCGACTGGACAGCTCTACTTGTGGGACTATGTTTCCAATAAGTTTGTGCTTATCAAGGCGTTTGCCGTCCAAGCAACGGGTGTGAAGCGTGAGAAGATTATTCTTCCTCTCAACCTAAGTCGATACGTCTCGGGTGGAAATCTGCGGGCAGGAATCCGCGCGATCGGTCCCAACCGTTCGCCGGGCGTTTGGAAGGGCGGTCCGTTTGACTTCAAGATTGGCTTCGCACAAATCTCAACCCGGCCAGTCAACTAGGCAGCCTGATTGAAGTACGATGCAGGCAACGTTATGCGTTGCCTGCATTTGTTTCTGGTAGGCAGCTTCCTTGCTGCCGCGACTCTTGGGACAGCCCAAATGGGGGAATTCCAGCCCAAAGAAGCGCTGGTTCGTTTTCGCCACCAATTTGGCCGTGAAGATTCGTCGAGTAGGGCCCATCTGGCCATCGGTGCGACAGTTCGCGTACGAATTCCAGAGCTTGCCACGGATCGCGTCCAACTGCCCTCTGGAATGCCCGTTGTAGATGCGGTCGCTTACTATCAAAGTCGCCCCGAAGTGATAGCCGCCGAACCGAACTATCAGCGCCAGCTCTGCTACAGCCCAAACGATACGCAGTTCGCCTTGCAGGACAGCGTTCGACAAACGGATTGCGACGATGCCTGGACGGTTACCAAAGGCAAGAGTTCGATTGTCGTTGCGGTCATCGACATTGGCATCGATAAGAATCATCCCGATCTGAAGGCAAAGGTCGTCCCAGGGTGGGATTTTGTGCAGAACGACTCCGATCCCGATGCAAGCGGAAATCACGGAGTTCACACAGCGGGAATCGTCGCGGCCGATACGGACAATGGCGTCGGCATTGCAGGCACTGGGTTTAACACAAGAGTGATGGCGCTTAAGCTCACCGCAAATCTGACCAGTGCCCAGTCGGCTCAAGCGATTATCTATGCGGCGAATCATGGCGCCAAGGTCATTTCCATGAGTTATGGTGGAAGCCAGTTTTCGTCGACCGAGAATTCGGCGGCAAACTATGCTTGGAGCAAGGGTTGTGTGCTGGTTGCAGCGGCAGGGAACACTGGGACGAATACCCCGCTTTACCCATCTGGCTATGATGCGGTCATCGGAGTTGGATCGGTGGACTCCGACGATTCGCGTAGCGGGTTCTCGAATGGAGGAGCTCAGTTTGTCGACGTTGCCGCGCCTGGAGAGGGCATCCTAAGCACCATCATCGGAGGTGGGTATGGAAATATGAGCGGAACCTCGATGTCCTGCCCGCATGTTGCCGGCATCGTTGCCCTTCTGTGGTCGTTGGCGGGTCCCGCCACAACCAATACGCAGATACGTGCCGCACATGAAACGAATTGCGATAGCATAGGCGACTGGGTGAAGTACGGTCGTGTGAATGCCCGAAGGGCCGTCCAGGCAATGACTGGAGGCCAGACCTCCGTCTTCCCACCAGATTCCATCCAGATGATCGAAGGCAGCGGCTTTAGTGGTTCGTTGTTGGATGTATTGACGATCGACGCGAACACATTTAGGACAACGTCATCTGCAACGGCCGCGGGTCAGGTCGCAAGCGTGGATGTCCTCTTCCCAATTCAGGGGCCAGTCGCCAACCTCAGAAGGTCAAGACTGTCGGTGGTTGGAAATGGGGCCGCGAATGCGTCCCTGTTGGTCCTTCTCTATGATCCGCAAACTAACCGACTTAACCAGATTCGAGCCGTGCCTCTTAGGGCTGCCGGGTCCCAGGTATCACAGGTTGATCTGCCGAAGAATCTTTCTCCTTTTCTTTCCGGCGGGCGGATCAAAGTCAGACTGCGAGCGATCGTTCCTCATCGGCCAGGGAATCGACCTCCAAGCTCATTTGACTTCAAGCTGAACTTTGCGATAATTCAAGCAGATCAAGCGAACTAGCCGTTCGCAATAGCATTGGCGGCCAAAGTGCGATACACTTGAGAATAAGGTTTTAGAGGAATCGTCCTCTAGTTGAACTCGATGCCTTGTCAAGCGCGTCTTCACAAGGTGCCGACTGTTTAGCACACTAAGTTTATCGACAGAGTCTGGACCGATTGATATTATCGCCATGAAAACAAATTCTTTGCGCTGGCCGACCGCCCTTTTGATGGGTTCGTTAGCGGCCGTTTCTTTATCCCAAACCAAGAACGAGGTCATTAGACCCTTCCGGCAGATCGAAACCGGTCCTGCAGTTGTAATGTCGACCTCGGACTTTTCTCCCCAAATCAGCCAGCGATTTGAGTTCACTGCTCGTGAACTGTCGCCCAATGCGACGCCCTGGGTCATCCCCGACGGAACGCCAAACAACCTTAAGGCGGGCGCGGTCACTACCAAAGCGAACAGCAAGGTCAGCCCCAGGTTTCCTGGCATTGGCTTTACCGGCTTTGTCCCGCCCGATCCCGATATCGCGGTTGGACCTAACCATATTGTCTCTGTCGTGAATAGCGACGTCGCTTTTTTCAATAAGGCCACCGGCGCAAAGACGTTCCAGCAGACTGGAGACGGATCTGGATTCTTTACTGGGATCGGCGTTCAATCGAATTTCACCTTCGATCCGAAGTGTTATTTCGATCGACTGTCTAATCGATTCTTCGTTCTGTTCCTGGAAGCTGATACAGGTTCAGCCGCCATTAGCAAGGTGCTCATTGCTGTCTCGGATGATGCAGATCCTAATGGAACTTGGTTCAAGTATCGAATTGAAGCCAAGGTAACTGAGGGTAGCAACTCGTTTTGGCTCGACTACCCTGGCTTCGCTGTGAATAAGGACGCGGTTGTCTTCACCGGCAATATGTTCCCGTTCGCAACAGGCGGAGTGTTCACTCAAGTCGTCGTATTGCCTAAGGCGCCCATGCTTACCGGTGGATCGGTTACGGCAACATCCCTCAAAGATGCGACCATGTTCACCCTGCAGCCAACTCGAACCTTCGACGGGGCGCAAGCGAACATGTATGGAGTATCGGCCCAGACCGGAACAACGATCCGGCTTGTTGCTTTGACCCAGTTGCTATCAAGCCCAACGCTCATCAAAACCGATGTAACGGTTCCTACTTGGACTCGCCCAAGCGATGTTCCTAAGGGGGGCGGCGGAGTGCTTGACGGCCTTGATGGCCGACTTTACAATGCCCACTTTAGAAACGGTCGAATCGTAACCGCTCACACGACGAAGGCTCCCGATGGACGAATGCAGGCGAGATGGTACGAGTTTGCGGTGAACAGCTGGCCGGCAAGTGGGTCGCCTGCCCTACGGCAATCGGGCAATATTCTGTTGGGTGGCACAAACACCCATATGCCAGCGATCAACACTAACTCGGCAGGCGACATCTCTGTTATCTACAGCCGAAACAATGCAAGCACGAATCCGGACACATGTATTTCGTCTAGGTTCGCGGCGGATGCCTTGGGCTCGATTGGCGCGCCGCAAGTCATCGCAACGGGTTCCGGCACTTATGGCGGAGGCGGATTCAATCGATGGGGCGACTACTTTGGGTGCGAGATCGACCCAGTCGATAACCTCACCTTCTGGGGAATTGGCATGGTTGCGGCGCCTGGGGGGGTTTGGGTCACGCACATCAACAAGTGGACCGTATCTTCTGGTACCGCTGGAGTACTGATCGCTCCGATTGCTGAGACCTTGATCCAGGGAACCTATATCGGTGGAGCCCTTGCGGATCTTTTGGCTTCAGACAACAACCGATACTCGATTCGATCTATCTTGATCGACAAGAACGGACAGCCAACGATCGATCCAGCTCAGGCTACTGGCCAGGTCGCCTCATTGCAAGTCGACTTTGACTTAGACCTTTCGGGCGGACCGGTAGCAGACCTGAAGGCAGTGGTTGAGTCCAATGTGAGCTTGAGCGGCCCAACCGGGCAGCTGTTCGCGTTCAATTGGAATACCGGCACCTTCGTTTCAATCGGCTCGTTTGCACAGGCTACAACCGATAAGAAGGCAACGATCACGATTCCCAAGGCTTCGCTTGGAAACTATGTCGATTTAACCGGAAACGTCCGACTGATGGTGCGAGCCTTCAGCCCGATTCGTGGAGGGCGGCCTAATAAGAACGCGCCCCAGTTCTTGTTCAATATCGATCAGGTGGC
>JACMJO010000549.1 GCA_014380605.1 Fimbriimonadaceae bacterium
ACCCTGGCCTCGGCCACCCCGTTGTCCACCCTGCCCAGTTCCTTGACCTTGCAGCGCTTCCTGTTCCTGTTGCAGCCTCAGCATTTCGAGGAACGGATCGTAGTTGAACCCAGGGTCGAATGTCTCCTCCGGGGGGCGAGTCCCTCCTGTTCCAGTTCCCGTACCTCCCGTGCGAGTACCGACATTGCCTGAAGTCTCCCTCAGACCGTGGTGCTGTTCGCTCCAGTTTTGGTTGTAGATGTTGTTGTCATGGTTGCCGGCACTGGAAACACCGACCTTGAAGAAGTCGTTATAGGGCGGGAGCATCAATGCGGCGGCGGTCATGAATCCTCCGCCTGAGTGGCCGAAGATGCCGACCCGGTCGATATCGATCCAAGGAAATCGGGCTGCTAGTTGCTCTATGCCCGCCTTCTTGTCGGCGAGGCCGTAGTCCCTAAGGTTGTAGTAGCCGTAGCTGTGGTATGCATTCGAACGGGCAGGATTGCCGCCTCGATTGCCGATCTGGATGACGATGAAGCCCAGTTGGGCTAGGCGCTGGTTCGTCGCAGTAGCCGAAAAGGTCGCGCTAACGCTCTCGGTTTGGGGGCCCGGATAGACGTTGGCAATGATTGGATACTTCTTCTTAGCGTCGAAGTCAGAAGGCTTCCAGATGTTGCCGTAGATGTCGGTGACTCCGTCGGAAGCCTTGACCTTGAAGGTCTCCGGCATTCGCCACCCGGCTTCGGTCAACCGGCTGATGTCCATCTCTTCAAGCTTCATGAGCATCTTGCCGCTGTCATCGACAAGCGCGAAACATGGCGGCATGTCGGTCCTTGAACACGTATCCACGGCATATTTCTTGGAGGTCGATAAGATGGTGCCATGATCAGCGTCCCCCGGATCCATTAGCCGTAGGTCTTTGCCGTCTAGTTTGATGCTGTACAGGTGTCGGTAATAAGGGTTCTCATTGGGCTCCCGACCAACGCCGCGGAACCATGCCATCCCCATTTTCTCGTCCACATCGACGATCTCGCTGGCCCTAAATGCTCCGGAGGTGATGGGGTTCTTATATGTGCCGTCGTTCCCATAGAGATAGAAGTGGCCCCAGCCAGTGCGTTCAGAGAACCAGATGAAGTCCCCGCCTGGCTTGATGTAGCGCACACTCTGAGTCTCCAGGAATGCGTTTTCAACTTTCTCAGCGAGGAGAACCTTGATCGCGTTCGACTTCAGATCGATCTCCAGGAATTCGAGATTTCTCTGTAATCTGTCCCGGCGGACAAGCCTGAGTGCGTCTGAGGTGGTGTCCTGCCAATGGATGTTCATGAACCGCTGGTCTTTGTACTTTTCGAGGGGAAGCTTGTTAAGAACCTTCTTCTCCGGGTCGAATGCAAAGAGCTCCATCTGGGTTACATCGGCTTCGCCTGGCATCGCATATTTGTAGGTCAATAACGAAGGCCTTGGCTCCGTCAGGGAGTTCACGAGAAACAGGTCTTTGACCTTTCTTGAGTCCCCACGAGACACATAGAAGCGCTTGGAGTCTTTGGACCACGTGACATTGGCACGAACCCGCTTCTCGGCATTGAGTACTCCTCCGCCTTGAGTTTGGGTACCGCCACCTTCCTGCTGCTGGTCTTGCTGCTGTTGCTGGAACTGCTGAATTTGCTCCTCTTGGTCCTGCCGGCTTCCAAAGCTGTAGTCCTTTGCGCCGTCCTTTGTCAGTTGAATCGGCTCAAGTTCCTTTCCGTCCTTGACCTCGACATAGTAGAGGTTGTGCTCCATGGCGTAGGAGAAGACCTTGCGGTCTGGCGAATAGTTTCTGAAGTCTCGGTTGATGCCCTGGAATCCACCGCCTTGGCCACCTCCACCGCCCTGCCCAGCTCCTGGCGGTCGAGGCGTGGTCGTGGGAGTTGCCCGGCCAAGATTCTTGAGCTCCTCGGTCTTCAGGTTGTATTCGAGCCTGGTTTGCTCGATCGTGAAGCGGATGATGTCCGCGTTCTTTTCGTCAAACGTGATGACTGTGATCGGCAGGTTCGTCGTGTCGTACGGCTTCTTGAGGGTCTCAGAAAGTTGCGAAGCCATTTTGGCGCTGTCGAACAGCGGAGTCTTCTTTCGCGCCTTGGGATCGACTTTCCAGAACTTGACGCCGTTGGCGTCCCGCCACGAGTACCAGAAGACGTCGGTCTTGTTGATGAAGCCGGGTGTCAGAGTCGTGCTGTAGACAAAAGGCCGGAGACTATCCGTCGTGAAGCGATTCGCAAGTTTCCAATTGGCCTTATTCGACGGCTGAGCTACGCTCGAAGACGCCACAACTGAGAACCCTGCAACTAAGAGGAGATGGGGAAAAATGCGAAGGGGAAGCATCGTGCTTCCCCAATTCGCCAATCAACGATAACGTTCCTGCAAGATTTAGCGCCGCACAAACTGATAGTAGCGGTCGCCATTCTTGGTAACTAAGCGGCGGTCGTATTGTCGGCCGTCTCGCTCGAATGAGGAACGGCTGAAATAGGTGGCCCGCAATCGGTCTATGCCCGACTGGCTCTTTCGATCTTGCTCGTAGCGGTAGAGCGAGTAGAGGGTTCCGGCAGCTCCTGCGAAGACGAGGCGATTATCTTTCTGGAGCAATCCAAGCAGCGCGACTCCACCTGAAACATAGGCGATGTTGCGCCACTCGTTCTTAGTCTTTTGTCGTTGATCGCTGAGTCGATCAAGGTTTGAATTTGATCGATTTTGATTGGATTGGTTCCAGTTGTAATCTGAATTTGATCGGTTCCGGCCGTCGTTGTCCCACCGATCCCGGTCCCAATTGCTATTTCGATTGCGGTCATCGTCTCGACGGTCGTCTCCTCTTCGATTTCGATCATCGTCCCTATCACGATCATGCTTTGATCGCTGGCTAGGGTGATTCCCACTGGACTTGCCGTTCTTATAGTGGCCATTCTTCTTTCCTCGTCCTCGATCATCATCGGCCAAGGCGGGTGAGATCGAAGCTCCAACCATGGAGGCTACGACGAATGCTGATAGGATTGTCTTGAACTTCATCCTGAACTCCTTTTCATCTGCTCGAAGGCTTTCCGAATAGATGTCTACACACTATTAAACGACCAAGTCGGCGCGACGCCCTGAAGATGCAGTTAAGAAGGATTTGGAGCGCTTATGTTGCGTCTTGCAAGTTCAAAACTCAAACTCGGGAGTAACCATTAGACCCAGAAATCGTCGGATTGGGTGAGGAAGTTCACCATGATCATTTCTAGTCTAATTGCATTCGCCGCCTTGTCCAAGTCTCAAGTTCAGGAGCCCGTTCTGTGGCTCAATCCAAATGGAAAGGTCACCATTGATGGCCGATCCTTTACACCACGCTTTGCCCCAGGGGCGAGAGTGATTAGGACCCAACACGGAGCGACCTACGACTTCAGCGGCCCTCGGAGCGGCGTCCATTTTGGCGATCTTAGCCAGCTCAAAATCACTGATTCAATGACGGTGGCCCTGTGGATTAACCCTCGAAGCTACGTTAACGACGGGCCGGGCGCGCAGATTCTGTTTCGCGGCGATGATCGAAACGGCGTCGATCCCTACACGCTTGTGATCCATGGCAACGGCACTATCAACTTTGGCGTTCAAAACGCAGAGGATCGCGGGGCGCATGTAGGTGCGGAACTTCCGCTTAACCGATGGGCGCATATCGTTGCGAATTGGGATGCGGAGACCGGTTTTCTCAGGTTCTGGATGAACGGGGAATTGGTGGGTATGACAAAGACCAGCAATAAGCCCTTTGCCGACCTAGATCAGGGCCAGGCCCCAGGATTGAGCGTGGGTAACGTTCAAAACGACCGAGGCCGCCATAACCAGCCGTTCAATGGGATGCTCGCCGATCTAAGGCTGTATCAAGGGGCTTGGACTCCTGATGACCTGGGATTTGGGTTCGGACAACGTGTCGATCCACCTGCTCCAAGGGCGTTGGTCGGAGTGGACTAGGGTTTACTGGCCACGAACTCTTTCCAAAGCTCTTCCGCCGACTTCGTGGTGAACTTTTCAAAGACGGGCATCGGATCGTTGCCCTTTCTCAGTTCTCGATCCAAAGCCGGCACAAGCCGCTTATCGTATTTTCGGGAAACCCACGCCAACCAGTAGGCGGTCACGCGGTAAGCGTCCGTGTACTTGTTCTTCACCGGGTCGATTCGCGTGCGCGGAGCCTCGGGCTCGTATCGCCACCAACGAATGTAGTCGGCGATGCCCTCTACCAGCCAGCCAGTATTGACCTTGTTCCTGGGATAGGCCTGAATCAGGTGGGTCATCTCATGGACCATCATTCCCAGGTCGTCTGGATGCTGAGTGATCCACTTCCCGCTGACAGTGATCGTGTTACCCGACGCCCAAGCCGGAGCCGAAATCTCCTTCTTGATTACGATATTGATCTCTTTGGGAGCCTTCCAGTCTTCGGTAGCCAAGAGGGAAGTCACCGTTGGAAACCATGCCGCCACCACCTCTTTGGCTTTCTCGGCCCAAGCCCTTGACTCGGGAAAGTCGCTTACGTCGATTTTGATCGCAGGGGAGGCGATCGGCTTGGCAAGGGGATAGACGTACTTGGCGAGCGCATCGTCCTGAGTTCCTATGATCGAGGCGGCGATGCCAAGTAGGGCGTATTGGATCATGCTTCCAGCTTATCAGTTTCGGGACTGTTAAGGATTGAGAAAAGAACGCGGCAAGGCACTCAAAGACAGCAATGTTGCGTATCATCTTTGTTATGGCTGAAACGATGGATCATTCAATCGCCGTTGGCAAGACGTTCGTGTGGCATGAGGTCTACTCACCCAACTCCGAAGCGTCTAGAGACTTTTATATGAAGGCCCTTGGCTGGGGCACAAAACCCATGGATATGGGGCCGATGGGCACCTATCACATGCTTACAGTTGATGGAACGCCGGTTGCCGGTTGCATGGGAACGGAAGGCAATCCAGATATGGCTGATGTTCCGCCGCATTGGTCGATTTACATCGGCGTCGAGGATGTGGACGCGAAGATCGAGACTTGCGTTTCCCTCGGCGCGGTCGTGATCGTGCCGGTTATGGATGTTCCGACGGTCGGCCGTATGGCTTTGCTGAAGGATCCTCAGGGAGCCACCTTCTGGCTCTATAAGGGCGAAGGCTAGAGCGGATTATCAGTAGGGCGGGGACCTTAGCGGTTGAAGCGGTCAATGAATTGCGCAGGTCCCTTGCCCTTAGTTGCCACTTCTACACCTTACATCGGGTGTAAGAATATTCTGTCCGGATGCAAAATCCAGACTAGTTTAAAGGTGTTTTGCCGTCAACTCACGATAGGCGGCGGCAATGGTCGGCACTCTCACATAGTTATCCCATAGAACTTTGCGGACCTTCGACTCTCCACAGAAGGACTTCTCGAAGCTGGCGAGAACGATCCTCTTCTGAGCCTCTTCAAGGGATGCGCCTCCACCTAGGGCAACCCTTGTCATTTTGAGAGCCTCAGCGAATAGATCCCTCATCTTGACGAGGTAACTCCTATTGAGTAACACGGGTCCATGTCCAGGCAATATATTAGTTGTCTTGAGCGCCATGACCCGGTTCAAAGTCTCCGGCCACGCCTGGATACTTGACTGCGGACCTCCCACAAGCGGCACCGGATAGACAACGAGGTCGCCAACGGCGACAATCTTCTCCTTCGGTAAGTACACGACCAAGTCGCTAGGAGTGTGGCCACCTCCGAGGTGCAGGATTTCGATTTTACGATCGCCACGTTGCAAAATCAGTTTGTCTTTCACAAAGCGATCGGGTTTAGGAAGAGGCACGGATGGCATCTCAATCGCGTATCGGTCGGCGATTCGAATGTCGTTTTGGTAGCTCTGGCGCTCTTCATCCGTGATTGTCCAGCCTCCAAAGCTCTTTCCCTTATCCAAGAGGTCTCTGAGCAACTTTGACATCTGCGGAGCGATGTCTATCATGCCCTTACGGGCTGGTTTGAGAAGTTCTTCAATCGCCTTTGGCGAGGACTCATGCGCGATCAGTTCTGCCTTTGGAGAATCTTTGAGAAAGGTCTCCCTCCGCCCATGTGATCGTCGTGATAGTGGGTGGCGATGATCGCCGAGATCGGCTTGTCGGTGATTTTTCGAAGTGCCCGCAGAGTGGCTGCTGCGCTCTCCGGGCCAATGTTTGTATCAACTACCACTACATCTTCGTCATTCACGACGGACATGACATTGGAGTCCACGGCAAGCCCGGGAGGTTCCTTGCGAATCGCCGCATAAACCCCATCCGCTAACGTCTGGACATCGAGATAGTTGTCCGCACTCTGGTCAGCGAGGACGGAGCAAAGCAGGAGGCCGATTGGGGCAAACATCGCATGCCGATACGAATCGCCCCGCTCGGAGCGTTCCATACTTGTGAAAATGGATTCCGTTGGTCGATTCAGCAGTCGGGTTGAGAACTATGTCAAGTATCGACCTTCCTATCCGGAGGAGGTACTTGACTTGCTAACCGAGGAATGTGGCCTTCGACCTGGGTCAGTGGTCGCGGATGTCGGCTCGGGAACGGGCATCTTCTCCCGCCTTCTTCTCGAGCGGGGATATCGTGTTTTCGGAGTAGAGCCGGGAGATGAGATGCGGGCGGTTTCCGAACGAGACTTTATGGGGGTTGAGAACTTCACCAGCGTGCCCCGCAAGGCTGAAGACACAGGGCTCGGGGCACACTCGGTGGACCTGGTCACAGTGGCGCAAGCATTTCATTGGCTGGACATTTCTGGGTTTCGAGCCGAGTGCCTGCGCATTCTTCATCCCGGCGGGTGGGTTGCAATCGTCTGGAACAGTCGCAAGTCCGCCGGCAATGCGTTTCTCAAGGAGTATGAGGCCCTGCTGAAAAGTTTGGAGTCGGATTACACCCAGATCAATCACCGCGAGGTCACCCGAGAAGCGATCTCCAGCTTCTACGGCAGTGATCACTATAGGTACCTGACTTTTCCCAACGAGCAAATCCTCGATTGGGATGGCCTTCTCGGAAGGGCCCTGTCGTCATCCTATGTGCCCTTGCCGGAAGACCCAGGCTATGGTCGGCTGATGTCAGAGTTGGAGCGAATTTTTCAAGTCCACTCCGAGGGTGGAAAGG
>JACMJO010000550.1 GCA_014380605.1 Fimbriimonadaceae bacterium
CCAGCTACCCCCTTGATGGGAGCGACTGCACTGCACTGCTTGCAAAGGCGGACTCGATGCTCCACCAAGATAAGACGGAGCGTCGCCTTAGCGCGCTGGCCGAACCAGCATCTCGCAGGCCCCGCCGAGACGAAGAAGCAGCCTAGCCCTGGGACTCGCACGTCCTCATCCGCATTCCAGCTGAACGTTCACTGCCCCCAACACTCCTTTGTGTTCTGGCACAAGGTCTTACTTCACTCCTTCCACCCAATGAAGCAAACTCCGGTAAATGACGGGGGGAAGAATCCTCGCCCTCATGGCAATAAGAGTCATGTGCCGAGGCAAAAGGCACATTGATTGAGGGTGTTCGGATGGCGGCAACGTTAGACGGGCATCAAGAGAAGCCTCGCAATCGACAAGGCAAACCATCTCCGAAAGGATGGGACGCAAAGCCAAGGGTCTAAACGGCGCGGGAGACGCCGTACGATCGCCTGGTTACCGAAATGCGATTGACGGAGGATCTAAGTTGTTCATTGGTAGAAAGAGTAAATCGGCTCGTAACATGAGCCCGGGCTGGCACAGGACGTTCCTGGTCAGCGCACTTACAATTGTTGTGGCTGGCGCTAATGCGAGTTCCCTTGATTCAAAGGTGGATGCGTCAGTTCGCAACCAGCTAAAGCAGAATAAGAGGACCGGCTGGACGTCGGTCATCCTGAAGCTTGCCAATGGTCTGCAGCCAGAGCATAAGCAGGCGTTCTGCGAGCTTGAGACCGATCTGTATAGGCGTATCAAGTTCATTAACTCGGTTGCGGTGAGAGTTCCAAATCGTAACCTGGCCAAGGTTGCCGCCCTTCCATTCGTCGAGAGGGTGTCGGCTGACGCAACGGTTCGCAAGTACGATGAGTTCACTACTGGCCGTACTGGAGCGGATATGACGTACGAGAACTACAACCTCACCGGTCAGGGCGTGACTATCGCTATCATCGATAGCGGCATCGACACTCATCCCGATCTCAATGACCCTCGAACGGGTCGATCACGGGTTGTGGCAGCCACAAGTTTCGTAAAGGTGGGCGGCACAAACGACCTTAACGGACATGGCACCCATGTTGCCGGCATCATGGCGGGCAACGGAACCGCCTCGACGGGAAAGAACTTCACGAGAAGTTTCTACGGCATTGCTCGTAAAGCCAACCTGGTCAGCGTTCGCGTCCTGGATGGCCTAGGTAGGACGAACGTCAGCACGGCTATCGCCGGACTTCAATGGGTAGTCCAGAACCGCAAGGCGTACAACATAAGAGTCGTCAATCTATCGATTGGCCACGCTGTCGGAGAAAGCTACACAACTGACCCACTTTGTCTCGCTGTAGAAAAGGCATGGAAGTCTGGTCTGGTCGTCGTTGTTGCCGCTGGCAACGATGGACGCAAAGCCAATCTTCCAACTCCGCTACCGATTTATGGCGACGACAATGAGGGTTACGGCACAAGCTACGGCTCGATCGCATCGCCGGCAAACAGTCCCTATGCTATCACCGTTGGCGCGATGCGCTCTGTGGATGGCAAACGAGAGAACGACGCCATTGCAACCTATTCGAGCCGCGGACCAAGCCGACTGGACTTCGTCCTTAAACCCGATATCGTTGCTCCGGGCAACCGAGTGGTTTCTCTACGCAGGCCCTTGAGCTTCCTCGATCTGACGAGTTTGGGAAACATCGTTCCCGTCAAGTCCTATCGAAGAAACCCGCCGCTTCTCGCTAGCTCCGACTACTTCGAGCTTTCCGGTACGTCGATGGCTGCACCGGTTGTGTCGGGAGCAGCAGCCTTACTGTTAGAGGCAAATCCGGGCCTTTCGCCTGACTCGATCAAAGCCAGACTGATGGCGTCCGCTGACAAGTGGGCAGATAAGTTCGGCGAGGGCGATGCGACCGCATTCGGGGCTGGTTACTTGAATATTCCCGAAGCGCTTCAAAGTCGACTGGTAGCTAAGACTTGGGCGAAGAGTCCGTTCCTTGCCAAGGAAGCCGACGGGACCTATACGATCTCCAAGCAAGGAGTTCTAGAGGGCCTCACCTTGTGGGGAACTGGCCTGCTTGGCTTTGAGGCCGTCTGGGGTAACAAAGCCGTTGGGGGCGGAAAGCCAGCATTCAATGGCCGCGCCATGTGGGGAATCGACGAAGTCTGGGCCGACCGCGCCATGTGGGGAATCGACGACTTCCAAATCAACCTTGGGATTATCACGCTCTTTGGAGAGTGACCCTTCTTTCTGATCCTCTTGCCAAGAAAGCTCGACGCAACCGCGTCGGGCTTTTTTACTTCCGAACCGTTGCGGTTTGGAACTGCCATAACCTTATTTCAGGTAAAAGACGCACATGAACGTTGAACTCCTTAAACGGCTTACCGAAGCCCACGGCGTGCCCGGCCAAGAAGACGCCATCCGAGATATCGTCAAAAAGGAACTTAAGGGCATCTGCGACCTCCACGTGGACACGATGGGAAGTCTGCACTGCGTGAAGAGGGCGACAAAGAAAGGCAAGACCGCTAAAAAGCTCATGATCGCCGCGCACATGGATGAGATCGGCTTCGTGGTGAAGTACATCGACGACAAGGGCTTTCTGCGCTTACAGACTCTAGGCGGTTGGGACCCTCGGCAGATGAATGCTCAGCGCGTGTTCGTTCACACCAAAGAGGGCCCTCGTAACGGCGTGATGATGTACGGCACTAAACCCAAGCACATGCTGACCGACGCCGAGGCTGGCGCCAAACAAGACACGGCTCAGTTCTTCGTCGATACAGGATTGAGCGGTGACGATGCCAATGCTAAGATTCGAATTGGCGACATGGTGACCATGAATCGCACCTTCCAACAAATGGGCGATCTATGTACCTGCAAGGCCATGGACGACCGTGCGGGCCTGTACGTCATGATCGAAGCCCTCAAAGCCTGCAAAGACCACACCGTCGAGGTCCATGCAGTAGCAACCGTTCAAGAGGAGATCGGACTTCGGGGAGCCGCCGCAAGTGGCTGGGCAATCCAACCCGATATCTGCATCGCTCTAGACATCACTCTTGCCAACGACATACCCGGCATTCAGGAGCACGACCACGTGACGAAGCTTGGCGAAGGAGCGGCCATCAAGTTCCTGGATAGCTCCCTAATATGCCATCCAAAGTTGTTCGAGCACTTCCGTTCGATTGCAGAGAAGAGGAAGATCAAGCACCAGATCGAGATTCTGCCTGCTGGAGGGACCGACGCGGGCGCGGTTCAACGACTTCACGGCGGCGTTCCGTCCTTGACCTTGTCCATCCCGACTCGGTATGTCCATACCGTCAATGAAACCGTTCACAGCGGAGACGTGGACGCGTGTGTCGATCTGCTGGCAAGGTACATCGAGGATGCGGATAAGGGCGACTA
>JACMJO010000551.1 GCA_014380605.1 Fimbriimonadaceae bacterium
CGGAATCGAATCTAAATTCTTCACCATCATTGGTTCTCGATTCATCAACCTGAATCCTAATGACTTGAATCCATCTATGATCGGCTGCTCGGGAGCATCGACGTCGTGAAGAACGCATAAAAACAGCCGCTCGCCGTCAATGCCCTTCAAGTGGGAGAGGACCAACTCTGCATCGTGCTCAGTGGTCACAACCTCCGAAGTCCGCCGATCTCCCCTGGTCCGGGGTCCGTCCTTCATCTGCCAAAAGTTCCCCGTCCGATGAACCTCGTATGGGTGGGTGAAGCTTCGGGTGAACGAAAAGCCGGAGCAGAAAGCGTCGATTCCCTGCTCCAGACTCAACATCGTGGATTAACCCTTCGAGATATCCGGCTCAACCGCGACTTCCACCTTGCCGCGAATGGCGTTGGTAATGATGCAGTAGTTGTCGGCTTTGTGCGACATGTCGGTGATCTTGGCCATCTGATCGTCGGTGGCGTCAGCCGAGGCTACGATCCTTGGCCGGATGGTTACCTTCTTATAGGTGAACTGCGCACCCGCTTGCTCGACCTCGCCAACCGCTTTTACTTCGATGCTCTTCACCGGCAACTTCTGGTTCGCCGCGATGATGCCGAATGTGATCGTATAGCAAGCCGCAACCGCGCTCGCCAGAAGCTCTTCTGGATTGGTCCCATCGCCCGGGCCCTGGAACTCGGGAGGAACGCTGAGCTTGTTAGAAACTGTGGATCGGTCGGCGGTGACAGAACCGGAACCGTCGCGCCCACCTTGCCATTGCACGGTAACGGGATACTCATGGATGTTGGCCATTCCCAGAGTTTACAACCCCGTAAACCCATGATGGTCCCGTTGGTAGCAAAAGCGCTATTGGGCCGCAACGCTGGGCATTTCCATGCCGCAGATAGCATGAGGGCAACCATCAAACCCAAAACCTAAAACCCAAACGCCGCTGGTCCCGGAATGGCACTAGCCAGATCGTATAATCGTTATTAGATTCGGATGAAATGGCTTAAGTGGATTCTCTACGGCTTCGTTTGCGTCGCTTGCTTGGCGGTAGGAGCCTTTGGCAGGGTCGCGGCGAATGTCGTTGATGCGATCGGGGGCGGCAAGAAAAGCTTTAGTGAAGTAATCGGCACCTTGCGCGACCCTAAGGCCACGGAGTTTCCCACCACTGACGAACTCACCATTCTCCTTGTCGGGCAAGACTACAACCGCGATCGCAAAAGCATGCCTTATACCAAGAACAGCCGAGCGGACACGATTATGCTGCTTCGGGCGAACCTACAAGACAAAACCGTTAGAGCTTGTTCTATTCCTCGCGACACTTACATCCAAGCAGCCGACCAACTGTCTGGCAAAATAAACGGCACCCTCGCTCGAGGTGGCGTCGATCTTCTTAAGCGAACTCTCGAACAGATGTTCGGCCTGACCATCGACCACCACGTCATGATCAAGCCGTCTGCCGTCCAAGAAATAGTGGATGCCGTAGGCGGCGTTCAAGTCGAGGCCATCGACGACATGAAGTATGACGACAGTTGGGGACACCTGCACATCGACATCAAGCAGGGTCGACACTTGCTTATGGGTCAACAAGCTGAAGGATATGTCAGATTTCGTAAGATGAACTCCGGCCAAGGTCGTTCCGAGGAAGAAGGCGACCTGCGACGAACTGCCCGACAGCAGCAACTTGTCCAAGCCATGATGGCTTCGGCCAATAACGCAACCAACCTGATGCGCGTCGACGAGATCATCGAAACTGGTTTTGGCCAAATCGATACAAGTCTCACGCGCTCCCAATGCGTCGCCCTCGCTCTCATCTTCAAAGGTGCCGGCACCGGAAACATGCTCAGCGCAACGGTTCCAGGAACCGACGGGATGGTGGGCGACCAGTCAGTGTTCAATATGGACTTTGAGCGAGCCCAAGGGACCGTTGATTGGCTGATCAAAGGCGACGATCTGGCGATGAAGCGTCTGGTAAGGATCGAGGTCCGCAACGGCACAAAGGCCCCTGGCGTGGCCAAGCTAGCGGCAGATATGCTGGAGTCGCAAGGCTACAGTGCCAAGGCCCCCGGCAATGCTCCAGCAGCCAAAGTGACGACCATCGTCTACCGAAAAGCCTCATTCGAGACTGCCGCCAGAGATATTCAAAGAGTGCTTGGCGCGACATCTATCACAAAGGAAGTCAAACCCGCGAACGAATGGGATCCTGAGATCGAGATCGTGATTGGCGACGATGTCGCCCAGAAAGTTAAGCCCCCAGCGGCGGAACCTGACTAAGCCTCTACAAGAGTCCAGGGATGGAAGCTAAGCGTCTCCGCAAGATCGATGATGCCGGATTCCTCTGATGACCGATCGGCTCTTCGCTCCACCACCTGGCCATCATCAATCCACATTGTCTTCTCATAGAAAGTAAACGCTAGTTCGACCACTTGAGTGGGTTCAGAGGGAAGCCACACTTGAATGCGGTGGTCACCGGTCGATTTCCAAAGGAATTCGCAGCAGACTCCCATCCAAACTGCAATCTCGCCCGTCCCGTCCTGCAGAAACACGACATCCCCATCCGTTGGAGCCATTGAAACTCCTTCGCCCGAATTAGTCCACGTGCCGACAGGTCCCTCACGAAACCTGGTGAAGTAGTCATCAGCGGCTAGACGGTCGGCCTTCCATTTGCGAATCTTTGAAAACATCGCTATGCATCCGAGTATCAATAACCTTGCTTTGACTTTGATGTGGACGCTTGGAGACTACCTTGGCGACTGGCTAGCCCCAAATGCCGCAAGTCCAAATATGCCCGCAAACATGGCGATCCAGAGGCACACTAGCAAGGCGGCAAGGATTGTAGCGACTATCCCGAGAATCTTTCCCGCTACCACCATGCTTCGTTCGCTAGGGTCGGCGAGGCCGGCGTCGATGTCCTTGAGAGCCGCGTTGCCCATGATCCATGCCGGAATGCCCGTCAGGCATCCAAAGCCCACGAACGAGAGAATGCCTAAGATCAATATCAAAACTCCGTTCGAAGACTTCATCGAAGATATGTACGAATCAGATTCCGCCTAGGATTCATTTGTAGCGATTAGAATTTTGAGATAACTCTCACTGGGCCGCGTAGGATGCAGGCATGACATCCCTGTTTCTGGGCTTCATGATCCTAAACCTCGCTCCCCTGGACGCCAGTAAGGTCTTGTCGAATGCAGCGGCACAAGCCAGGAAAGAGCAAAAGAACATCTTTGCCTACTTCGGAGCGTCGTGGTGCTCATGGTGCCGGAGGACCGATGCTCTGCTTGCCAATCCTCAGTTCGAGTCCAAGTTCAAAGACAGCTACGTGATTGCCAAGATCACCATCCGCGAGCGCGACGAGAAGCGGGCGCTTGAGAATGCCGGATGGGAAGATATCCTCTTGAAGATTCGCGGCTCCAAGGATCGGGATGTTCCTTACTTTGCCGTGCTGGATTCAAAGGGTAAGAAATTAGGCGACGGGCTTCGATATCAAGAGGGAAAGATTCCTAACAATGGCGGCTTCCCCCACACTGGCGAAGAGGCGGATGCGTTCGTCGAACTTATCCGAAAGACTGGAAAGGCATTCTCCGAGAAGGACTTGACCCACCTGAGGGCGTATTTCCTTCTCCAGTGATCCAGGTTCATGTTTGGGAGGAGCCAGATTGGTTTCAGGAGTTTTCGTCTGGCCTTTCCGGGAAGGCGTCTTGCTCTAAGGGAAAGGACATTTCTGCCGAAACGGAGGTCTTGGTCAAAGGCAGTCCATCCCGAGAAGAGATCAAGCGACTAGCGGGCCTCAAAGCGATTGTGATCCCTTTTGCAGGAATCCCAGCCGGAACCCGAGATTTGCTCCTGACCCAACCAAAGATCGCACTCTACAACCTTCACCACAACTCGGCTGATACTGCCGAGATGGCGATTGCGCTCTACATGGCCGCCGCCAAGCGGATCGTCGCCCGGGATAAAGGGCTAAGAGAGGGCAAATGGTCGTCGGATTCCTTCCTAAGATACGGCTCGTCAGAATCCGTTCGCGCGGATGGTAAGCAAGCCCTTGTCTTCGGATATGGGGCGATTGGCCAACGCATTGGAAGAGTGTGCGAGGCCCTGGGGATGCGGGTGACCGGAGTCCGTCGCAACGGCCCTTTCTACGATCAGGTTCGCCCAACCGACGAACTAGACCAACTCCTCCCAAACGCGGAAGCCCTGTTCATCGCCCTGCCGCTAACCCCCGAAACGAAGGGCTTGATGAACGCGGAGCGCATCGACAAGCTCCCAAAGAACTGCCTCATCTCCAATATCGGTCGAGGCGCGATTTTTGAAGAAGAGCCACTCTTCAATGCTCTGCGCGATGGGCAAATCCTTGGCGCGGGTTTGGATGTGTGGTGGAAGTACCCCGATGGTACCGATGCTCCCTGCTACCCATCCAACTTCCCTTTCCACGAGTTGCCAAACGTCGTCATGACCCCTCATGTCGGAGGGTCTAGCGATGCCTCCGAAGAGCATCGCTGGCGAGCCTTGGCAGAGTTGGTGGCCGGAATCGCCGATGGAACGGCGAAGCCGGCATCGGTCGCTCATGGCTACTAGCCCCTCGATGCTTCCGAAATGACCCTCTTGGCGCGATCCAGGAACTTCTCCATGTTTGCGCCGTTGAACGTCGCCTCAAAGCTCACGCCAACATAGCCATTGCCGATCGCCCAAGTTTCACCTTTAGGTGAATCCAAGAGTAGTTGCTGAACGGAATGTCGAAAGAATCGCTTGGCAATCGCAGGTTCGCCGAAAAGCACCCAATCTTTATCGAACGCCTCATCTCCAATTTGGAACTCCTCCTGGCCGCGAAGGATGGCTCGCTTCTTCACATAGCCCGCACGAAAAGCCGTCATCCCGTACTCGAACCCAATCGGGTCCTGAAACACGAGAACTGTATGCAGGAACTCCTGAGTCGTCTTCCCTGATCCGACGAGGTACTGGTGCTCGAAAACTCCTACCGTATCCGATGCCGCAACCCATTGGACATTGGTTGCCCCACCCTGTAATCCGAGCCAAGATCCTAAGTGCTCCAACGGGGCGAAGAATGCGTCCTTTTGAACTTGATCTGGCTCAGCATCGAACCGAAAGCCACGGCGGGTCAGCGCCTTCCGAATCCCCTTGACTCGCTTACGGTTCAACAAACTGGTGACGATGACGGCAACCACGATCGACGCAATGATCGGTATCGCAACGATGAGGAGAAGCCATGCGCCAAACGAGTCCTTGTTCGGAATCTTCGAAGTGCTGAAAATGGCGAAGGCGATCCCTCCCAAAATAATGAAAAGCCAAACCGCGTCGTGGCGACTGGCTCTTCTATAAGGCGCCGACATGCGACCTACGTTACCCGTCGGAGCCTATACGATCACATCTAAGATCCGGACTCCGAAATCGCCAATCAGAACAGAACGCCTTGCTCGCTTTCCGGCTTTAGATGTTCTAAATCTCGGGTCACGGCGGCCATCGTCATCGCTTCCGCCGGGAACGGCACGCAGACTTTGGCGATGGCTTCGTCGCAGTTGCCTTCTAGCCAGAGTCCGAAGTCTTCTTCGGCCACCAGGCAGGGCATTCGGTCGTGGATGCGTTGGATGAGCGGGTTGGGGCGGACGGTTACCACCACAAACTGCTTTTGCCCCACAAACTCACGCCAGATTCCGGCGAGGGCGAAGGTTGGTTGGTCCTTCATGCGCAGACAGTAAGGCTGGCGAGGTTTTGATCGGGTGTCCCATTCGTAGTAGCCTCGAACCGGGATCAGGCATCGTTTTTCGCGGACGTGGCGGGCGAGGAGGTCGGAGTCGAGCATTCCTTCCGCCCAGGCATTGATCACCGGAACCCGATCTCGAGCGCCAAAGCCCCATTTCATCGGAGTCAGGACCCGATTCCGGTGGCTAAGATGGATCACACC
>JACMJO010000552.1 GCA_014380605.1 Fimbriimonadaceae bacterium
TGAGATCCCCGATGCCAACGTTGATTTGCGGCATATCCGGTGGCCATGCTCCTTCATCCAGCTTGATGACGTCATTCCCGTCCGCCCTCGTGATCTCCGCCCTTCCTCGAATTCTCCACCCACTGCCGTCCCAAGCCTTAACATCCTTGAGCCTCCCGGCATCGAATTCCATCTCAGATGCATAGAGATATGCAGATGGGTTCCCTATCTCCTCAGGGGGACCTGTTTCCTTGTAGCCAATAACAGTCACGCCTCGCATGATTCCCAGGCTCGGTACAAAATCCTTGGCAACCATCATTCCCTGCAACTTGCCGTCCTTCATCAGAGGATAGTTAGTGTCCTTGAAGCTGGCCCCATCCAGTTTTCGCGCGATGTCGTCGAGGAGCCTCGCAGACCTCTTGGCTGCCATAGGCACGATCGTCTCGTTGGTCACAAAGGCGACGGCGGCCACAAGAATGGCGAAGACCGACACCGGAGCGATGATCCTAAACAGGCTAACGCCCGCCGCCCGAATCGCCACAATCTCGCTATCCGAGCTAAGCCGTCCAAACGCCAGGAGCGACGCCAGAAGCATCGACATGGCGAACGTCTGCACCAAGATCGCCGGTATCAACAAAAACGCAAAGCCTGCAATGAGATCGGGAGGCACGCCCTTGGCGACAAAGTCGGCAACCTTCTGCAGGTAGGTACCAGCGAACAGCAACGTTCCAAAAAGGGCGACGCCAAACAGCCAAGGCCCAACAATCTCCTTGATGATCAGGAGGTCTAGGCGCTTCAATGGATTCCCCTAGTCCCCAATCGGCGGCCCCCCAGAATCTGAGCCCGTTTCTTCATCCAAAGCTTCGATCGCAATATCGTCTTCGCTTGGACCGGCAAACGGCTGAGTTCCAAACTGCTGGCCGAGGTAGTGCTTCCGCACAATCTTGTTTGCGGCAATGTCTTTGCTGTTTCCTTGAGCGATGATCTTGCCGTCGATCAGGATGTAGTTTCGGTCCGTAATCCGAAGGGTCGCGGAGACGTTATGGTCGGTTATCAGGATGCCGATACCCCGCTTCTTCAGCCGGAAAAGAATCTCCTGTATCTCTTCGATCGTGACTGGATCGATGCCGGTAAACGGCTCGTCGAGAAGGATAAATTTAGGTTCGGTCGCCAGAGCTCGGGCGATTTCCACGCGTCGCCTCTCGCCTCCCGATAGCACATTCCCTTGGCTGTGGAGAATCTTCTTGATGCTGAGTTCTTCAGATAACTCTTCAATCTTGGCTTTGATCTCAGCTTTGGTCTTCTTGGCAAGCTCCAGCACCAGTTTAAGGTTGTCCTCCACCGTCAGCTTGCGAAAAACGCTCGCCTCTTGTGGGAGGTATCCAATCCCGGCTCGGGCGCGCTTGTACATTGGCCATGACGTCACGTCCAAATCGTCAAAGAAGACCCTTCCGCCGTTCGGCCTAATCAGGCCCGTAGTCATGTAGAAGGTTGTGGTCTTGCCAGCTCCGTTGGGTCCAAGCAGGCCAACAATCTCACCCTGGGTGATTTCATAGGAGACGCCTTGCACTACCTTGCGGCCTTTGTACTGTTTGTGGAGATCCCGTCCTTGGATCGTCATTTGCTTCCGCCGCCTCCCTTCTTTTCTCGCAGGGTGCTTTTCGTGGGTTCGCCGGTAATCCTGATTGAGGATGGTTTGAGTTCTTTGTCCAAGGTGATCACGGCTTTGTCTCCTTCCGATGTTCCCAGGTACAACCCGCGCTCGCCTTGGAGCTTCACGTTCCCAAGAAGGGTGATGGTTTGGCCCTTCTCCATATCGATCTCCGCACGATCTGCCCAGCCCTTGAGATTAGTGATGACCGGGGTGATAGATTTTGCATCTGTTTCGACCTGATCGAGAACGAACGTAATCGGACCCTCAACGGTTGCCGTTTTGACCCTCCTGTCGATTCCCGCGCCAAGCCAAAGGGTTACAAGTCCAGATGTGCCGGTCATAGTGCTCGATTGGCGGCTCACCTTCGTCACCGAAGTGCCGTCGGGCAAGGTGTCGTTCTTGAGTCCAGTGGTTATGAACGTGAACTTGCCCGGCAGGGTGAGGGTCCCTTGGACCGGATCTCCCGCAAACGTAAATCGCTCTGACCTTATGTCCGCAGTGTCATGTCCAAGCATCGCGGCAGGCACTAGCCCTCCGTCTTGAATAGCCCTGGATACTTGGTAGTCGTGGGCGACCTGACTATCGAAATGGGCAATCATCCCGCCTTCGCCCGTCATCTCTTTGATGTAGCTGGCTTTGGTGGTAGGTTCTCTCTGGGGGACTAAGACGCCCTTGATGTGGGCGGCTGAGATAGTGAAGCCTCGGTCCAAGGATTCGATCTTCAGGGGCGTTCCGACCGCATCGAACCCGATGTTTCCGTCTTCGAGAAAGACTCCTCCGTTGGACGTGAAGTTGGAGACGACCAACGAGCTATCTGGAGAGCGATACAAAACCTTGCCCTGGCCCGCCGCGACGATAAGCAGGCACGCCGCAATCGCCTTCATTTGACCTTCCCCGAGCTAAATGCAAAACTCTTCATCTCATTCCGCTCGTTAAGGATAACGGTTAGCGTGTCCATATTGGTGAAACTGCCGATCTTATTCTTCCCTCGACCGTCAGCCGAAACATTGCCAGAAAGCACGGCTTTTCCAGGAGAAAGGGTCAGCTTGTTCCCTTTGAATAGCATGGTTGAGCCTTCGCTCCCCGCTTGATCCACCTCAATTTGGACGGGGCCGTTCAGGATCGCTTGACGAAGCCCGCTGGTGTTCTTAGCTTCTTTGTCGAGGGTCGCCGTGCCTGATGAACCCGTCGCTACGAGCGTCTGGTTCTTTTTTTCATCGATGCTTTCAATGTAGACGGAGCCGCGTAGGTCGACTTGCGCAGTTTTTCCAAGCGAGCGGTAGGTGGCTTGATTGCTTTGGATGTTGCTCGAACGTAGGTCTGCCCGTTGCACGATCTTTACCTTGCCGGAGGCAGTTGCCGTTTTGACCTCGTTGGCAGAAGTAGAGCCTTTGGTTGATGCGATATCGACCGTTACCTTGTCCGCCTTGAGAGTGAACTTCTGAAGTTGCGACGCAATGGAGACGTTTCGTAGGAGGTCCAGTTTCCAGCCCTGAGGAATCGGCTTTCCACCGCCGTTTTGAGCGGAAATGGTGAGGTCTCGTTTGTCGTCGGAATAGCGAAATCCAGTCTGTGCAAGCACGATCGTGGGCAGGATCAGTGCTGAAAGTAGCCAGGCGTGCCGACTTGCTTGAGATCGGGCAGACACCATAGCTCGTCGACCGGACCGATGGTGCCGTCCTCGAACTTGATCGTCACGTTTCCAAATGCTTTCAAAAGCTTTTCGTCGGTTTTCCATTCCAGTCTTTGGCATTCCATCCTTGCCTTGGGGTCGAGGGCGATCACGACAACCTTGCCATCCAACACCAATAAGTTCTTAGCCTTGTCGGCGTTAGCGCTGTCAGCAGAGAATTTGCTTCCTAGCTTCCCATCGCGGAAGAGATCGCCGGACACAAGTTCCAAACGCCCCGCCGATGCACCTTGCTCCAGAGTGTAGTCGAGTTGGGTCTTTTCCCACCGAACGATGTAGCGGATCGGTCGAGCGCCCTTTGGGTCTCGGACCGTGGCGTCGCCCTTACCAGTATAAAGACGCTTGGGCTCTTCGTTAGCTTCCTTGCGCGGAGTTTTGGAGTCGTGCTCCTTGACTGAACTCCCCGAACATCCGCCCAAAATCAAGGCGACGCAAGCTAAATCGAAGCCGCAGGTCTTCAGCCTGCGAAATCCTGTTAACCAACTACCGGCAAAACCGTCGATGGCGCCCTCCTGGCGAACTTTCCTTTGTGCATCCCTGCCAACTGGCCGCAGGCCGCCGCAATGTCGTGGCCCCGCTCAACTCGCTGGGTGACGTTGACTCCCTTCGAAGCCAAGATGCCTCGAAATGCCCTCACCCGATCGTTGCTTGGCCGGGAGAAGCCTTCGCCGGTATCTACCCAGTTGAACGGGATCAGGTTGACCACGTTCGGAGTGCCTTTGATGATCCGGGCCAGCTCGTGAGCCTGCTCCGGCGTGTCCGTGAGCTCGTTGATCAGCAGATACTCGATCGTAATCTTGCGCCCGGTAGCCCTCATATAGTCCTTCATGGCCTGGACAACTTCCTTCACGGGCCACTTGTGATTGACCGGCATCAGGCGATTTCGGACCTCATCGAGCGGAGAGTGCAGGGAAAGCGCGAGATGGATCGGGAGCTTTTCTTTCGCCAACTCGTAAATCTGGGGCACCAAGCCAACCGTGCTGACGGTCAGATGGCGATAACTGAGGCCGACCTCGTCATGAAGCAGTCGCAAGCTCTTCACCACGTTCTTCAGGTTCAACAGCGGCTCGCCCATCCCCATGAAGACGACGTGGCTGATCCGTTTCTCGTTAAGTCTTTGAAGGGTCAGGTATTGCCCGACAATCTCACCTGCCGTGAGGTTACGATCGAATCCGCCCAACCCCGTTGCGCAGAATTTACAGCCCATCGGGCAACCGACCTGGCTTGAAATGCAACAGCTCACCCGATTCTCATAGGGAAGCAAGACGCATTCGTAGACCTGGTGATCGCCGTTGTGAACAAGAAGCTTGTCCACATTGTCGATGCTAGTCTTGTGGCTAGCGGTTGAAAGAGGCTGAACATCGAATCGGCCGGCTAGTTCATCTCGTAAGGCCTGCGGAATATCCCTCATGTCGGCGAAGTTATCGACGTTGCGGGTGTAGAGATGGAGAGCTATCTGCTTGCTGCGAAGATTCGCGTCTGGCCTATCGCCGAGGATCTCTTTGAGCTCCCCGCGCGTCATCCCGACCAGGCTGGGCTTGGGTTCGGCCACGAGCTTAGTGTACCGTTCGCCAAAAACGAGAAGGCCCCTCCGACCTAGGTCGGAAGGGCCTGAACGTTAACAGACGACGTTAAGACTATTCAGTCTTGGCCGGGGCAGCTGGAGCGGCAGGATCAGCAGCAGCATCTTCCTTGGCTCCGCAGCCAACCATTGCACCAATAATCGAAACGACCATCAAAATCGTGAAAATCTTCTTCATAAACTTTACACCTCCAAGTGTCCCAGACCCCGGTGACCGGAATCCGGTGCAATCAGTTGAGCCGATTGCGCCACCGTTATACCATTTGTACAGACGAGACGTAATCACCAATTGCGCCTTGATTATAAAGCAGGGTTTGGCTGGATGCAAGTAAATAACCCAGGACAGTAGGTCTAGCGGCCCTTTTACCGACATTAGGTAAAGTGAAACCGATGATCCGAGCGCTCATCCCTGCGACGATTTCTACGGCCCGTGCCGCCGCCCGTCGCGCCGCCCGCCCCCGTACTTAGGGGTGCCGGCCAA
>JACMJO010000042.1 GCA_014380605.1 Fimbriimonadaceae bacterium
CGGTTTCAGACAACGCCGTTGGACTACCTGATCATCTTTCTGGCATTGGTGATTCCATTCCTTCCGGAGATACAAGTCGAGGGGATTAACATCAGTCTTCTGACCGCGAAGATGATCGTCTTGTTCTTCGCATTCGAATTGCTTCTGCACACGTTTGCAGAACGGGTGAAGCCGTTCGGGTTCGTGTTGCTATGGGTTTTACTGAGTCTTGGGTTCCGTGCCTGGTGGTGAGTCTCACCACCAAGGTCGAAAAGGAGAGCATCCATGAGTGCCCATATTTCCAAAACGGCTGTCGCCATTTTATTGTTGCTCACTGTTATCGGATGCGGCAGCCCTGAAGAGAAAAAGGCCAAATACCTGGCTCATGCTCGGGAATACATCCAGGACGGGAATCTCCCGAAGGCTCGAGTGGCTCTCCGCAACGTGCTCAAAATCGACCCGAAAGATCCTGAAGCGTACTTTTTCTTCGCGGAGGTCGAGGAAAAAGAGAAAAACTGGCCCAACGCCTTTGCCAACTATCAGCGAACGGTGGAATTAAAACCGAACCATGAGCGGGCCTTACTGAAGCTTGCCAAGTTTTATCTCGAAGGTCGCGCGATCGAAAAGGTGTTGGAGATGGCGGAGAAGGTTCTAGCCACATCGCCGGAACAGGTGGAGGCGAAGACGTTGAAGATCGCCGTTCAGGCGGTGAAGGGGAATATGAGCGACGCGATGCTCGCCGCAGAGTCGCTGAGTGCGAAGCATCCGACGGATCCCGACGCCGCAACACTTCTGGCGACGCTTTATTTGGCCCAAGGCCGAGGGGAGCAGGTCGAGTCGGTCATGCAACGTGCCGTCGAGGCCAATCCTCATAATCTGACGTTGTTGGATTCCTTCGCCTTGGCGCTGCTCAGGGTGGGTAAGACGGAACAGGCCGAGGAGATTTTGGAAAAGATCGTGGCGGAGGAACCGAAGGTCCTCGACCACCGCCTCCGCCTCGCCGGTTTCTACGACGAACGTCGCGACTACGATAAGGCCGAATCCATCCTCCATGAAGTGATTCGGCTCGATCCTGACAACGAGCAGCGTTATTTGGGAATGGCCAAATTCCTGGTATCACGACGCGGCTCCTCACAGGGAGAAGCATCGCTGTTGGAGGCGAAACGCGCCTTGCCCCGGTCGACGGCCATTCAGTTTGCACTGGGTGAGTTATACGAAATGAGCAAGCAGCCGGACAAGGCGAGAGTTGTGTACGAGCAGGTTCGGGATGAGCAGCGAGCCAAACCTGCCGCGCTGGAAGCCACCGTCAAACTGGCCGCGCTCGATTGGTCGGCCGGCACACAAGACGTGGCTGAGAAACAGTTGGCTGAGGTCCTGAAGGAAAACCCTCGCTCTTTCGAAGCCATATTTCTGCAAGGCAAGATCGCATTGCAGCGGGGGAACGGAAAGGATGCGATCCAAGCCTTCCGTACGGTATTGAAGGATCGGCCTGAACTGGCGGAAGCCCATGCGCTGCTCGGCCGCTCCTATCTGATGACGTCCGATGCGACATTGGCGCGGGAAAGTTTCGAGAAAGCGGTGCTCCTGAATCCCGGGATGACCGAAGCTCATATGACGCTGGCCGCGCTCGACACGTCCTCCGGCAAGCTCAAGGAAGCCCGGGCGCGTCTCGAGTCGTTGCTCAAACTTGACCCGAACAATCTTCAGACATTGAGCGTGCTGCTGAATCTTCAGGCGACTGAGCAGGATTGGTCGGCCACGGATCAGACGTTAGCGAAGGCTCGCTCGGCGGGGGTTGACAGTTCGGTGGCAGATCTGACCGAAGGGCGTCTCGCTGAGGCGAGGAAGGAGTGGGACCGGGCGCGGCATGCCTTTGAACGTGCCCTTACCGCTCACCCGGATGCGCCGGAGCCGCTGATCGCTCTGGTGCAACTCGATATTAAACAGGGAAAATCCGCCCAAGCCAAGGAGCGATTGGAACAGATACTCGCTCGCAACCCGACTCACCCTTATGCGACGGGTCTTCTCGGTGAAATGTCGCTTCTCGGTGGAAACCAGGCCAGCGCCGAGAGCTGGCTTAGGGAATCGATCATGATCAAACCGGACTGGCCGACGCCCTGGTTACATCTGGCCACGCTCAAATTGTCCCAGAAAAAGGCTGGCGAGGCTCAAGAGCTGCTGGAGAACGGTGTGAAAACGATTCCTAAAAGCGAGGAACTGCGCCTGTTGTTGTCCACCACACTGAGTGAGGCGGGACAGGTCGATCGGGCTATCCAGGAGTACGAAACGCTCTTACGGCACAATCCCAGGGCGCTCATTGCCGCGAATAACTTGGCGTCGCTCCTGGCCGACCAGAAGGGCGATCCGCAAAGTTTGGAGCGTGCGCTGATGCTCACGAAAGCGTTTGAAACATCCGCGCCGAATCCATACCTTCTCGATACGCTCGGGTGGGTCCATCTTAAGCTGGGCCATCGAGATGAGGGGCTTCGCATTATTCAGCAGGCGGCGTCCAAGGTGCCGGACCATCCCGTACTGAACTATCATCTGGGCATCGCGCATTTCAAAGCCGGTCATACGGCAGAAGCCAAAGCTCATCTCCAAAAGGCCGTGGCTTCACAGGAGGTCTTTCAGGGCCTCGAGGATGCCAAGTCTGTATTGGCGCGGTTACAAGGATAAGTCATGAGCTTGACCCGTTTGACGCGCATCGTGGCTGGTCGGTTCGGTGGATTGCTGCTGCTGTGTTGGGTGTTGACGGGCCTCCACGTTTTCGCTGCCTTCTTACCGCATGGAAGCCAGGCACAGCCGGCCGCGGACGCATCCTACCTTCTCGGTCCGGAGGATGTCGTCAAGGTTTCCGTGTGGAAGGACGAGCATCTGACCCAGGAAGTGGTCGTGCGGCCGGACGGCATGATCTCGTTTCCGCTCGTCGGCGACATTCATGCCGGTGGAAAAACGGTAGAAGATGTGCGGCTTGAGTTGGGCAAGCGCCTCAATAAATACGTGCCGAGTCCATTTGTGTCAGTCATGGTCACCAAAATTTTGAGCGGCAAGATTTACGTGATCGGACGGGTCAACAAGCCGGGAGAATTTCTGGTCGGCCACTACACCGATGTTCTGCAAGCCTTGAGTTTGGCCGGTGGGCTGAACCCGTTCGCCTCCGAGAACGATATTCGTGTCATGCGTCGGATTCGCGGAGAACAAATAGTATTTCAATTTCGTTATGGGGATGTCCGTAAGGGAAAAGAATTGGACCAAAACATCATTTTGGAACGTGGCGACGTTGTGGTGGTTCCCTGATTTTGTGGAAGATAAGGTAACTACGCAGGTGTCCAGGCTAAAGGCGGTTTCTACGGCCTTGCCCCCTGAATACCTTCAGCCTATCTACCTGAGTCGTTACAAAGGAATCACTCCTTCAGGGATGTATGCCGAGTCGTCGCTTGCTGATCATAGGAGTCATCGTGGGTAGTCTGTTGAGTATAACCGGTCGAGAGCCGCAGGCAGCCGAATGGTCGGCAGTGCCCACCCTCAATGTGAGGGGGATTTATAACACCAATCTGACCCTGACTAACCAACCGCATAACGCGGTTTGGGGAAATTGGCTTTCTCCGGGGATGACATTCACGGGCTCATCGGAGAATCTGGAGATCAGAGGACGGACGGCAGCTGATTTCGTGCGCTATTACGGAGACCAGGAGAATTCGTTCACAAACCTCTATTTCCCGCTCTCAGCGAAGTATCGGGGCGAACGGGATCGCTTGAGTGTCGACGTCGGGCTCACACGCGACAACACCTTGATGGCGGAACTGCAGGAGACGGGGGTGGTGTTGGCTTTCACGCAACGCAATCAGTGGACCGCGTCGCCCTCCTGGACGCACAATCTGACCGAACGGGCTGACCTGGTCGCAGGGTATCAGTTCGCAGACGTGACGTATGAAACCGGGCAACGTCTCGGCTTGGTCAA
>JACMJO010000553.1 GCA_014380605.1 Fimbriimonadaceae bacterium
CCTATCCCTGCCCTATGCCCCTAGGCTGTCTAAGAACTCCTCAACCGTCATCTCGCCCAGGTCTCCATCTTCTCGCGACCGGACGCCGATGGTTCCTTCCTCCAATCCTCGATCTCCGAGGATCAGCATGTATGGGGTCTTCTGAAGCTGAGCCTCCCGAATCTTCTTGCCCAGCGTTTCACGGCGGTCGTCGACCGTGACTCTCAGATTTCGAGTGTCATAGATGACATCTCTGAGTTTGTCCGCCAAGGCCATTGCTGCGTCATTGTGTCGATCTGCAATCGCCAAGACGCTGATCTGCACGGGCGATAACCAGAACGGGAATGCACCTGCATATTGCTCCGTTAAGAGCCCGATCATTCGTTCCAGCGACCCGAATGGGGCTCGGTGGATCATGATGGGGCGGTGAGGCTTACTGTCCTCTCCCGTGTACTCCAACTCGAACCGCTCAGGCAGGTTGTAGTCCACTTGGACAGTTCCCATTTGCCAATCTCTGCCCAGTGCGTCCTTGATGATCAGGTCGAGCTTAGGGCCATAGAAGGCGGCATCGCCGGGGGAGATGAAATACTCCATCCCCATCTGTTTGCAGGCATCTTCGATCGCCTTCGTGGCCAGTGCCCAGTTGTCGTCGTGGCCGACGTACTTGTCCGAGTTCGGATCTTTCGTTCCGACCCTCACTTTGAAGTCCGTTAGGCCGAGTTTTTGGAGAACAACCTTTGTTAGCTCGACAACCCCGATGAACTCTTCAAGCAGTTGATCGGGCCTCACGAAGAGGTGGGCGTCATCTTGAGTGAAGCCTCGAGCCCTGAGGATGCCCGTCACTTCCCCGCTCTGCTCATAGCGATGCACCGTTCCAAACTCGGCGTACCGAACTGGCAGTTCGCGATAGCTTCGCATCTGAGACTGGTAGATCTCGATGTGGAACGGACAGTTCATGGGCTTGAGGATGTAAGTCTCCTTCTCCTCGTCCTCCATGAATGGGAAAAGCTTGTCCTTGAACGTGATGATGTGGCCGCTCTTCTCATAGAGCCTGATGCTCGCGATCTGGGGCGTGACGACCGGCTCATAGCCGCGTTTGACTTGCTCCTTCTGGAGGAAGTCGGTCATCACCATTCGCAGAGTTGCGCCCTTTGGCAGCCAGAGGGGCAGGCCCGTTCCGACTCGCGCGCTGAACATGAAGAGGCCGAGCTCCTTTCCGAGCTTGCGATGGTCTCGCTTGGCCGCTTCCTCCAGCATGTGAAGGTGGGCTTCAAGCTCCTCGGGAGTCTCAAACGCCGTCCCGTAGATTCGCGTGAGCTGCTTGTTCTTGACGTCGCCGCGCCAATAGGCGCCCGCCAAGCTCATCAGCTTGTAGTTCTTGATCTCTTTCGTCGTGTCGACGTGAGGGCCGCGGCAGAGGTCGAGGAAGCGGTGGAGCTTGCCTTCTCGGTCTGTTCGCTGTTGGTTGTAGAAGCTGATCGTCTCGCCAGCGGGGATGGCGTCGAGGAGTTGGAGTTTGTACTCGGCAACGGCCCCGCCCATGCTGGGGATGCTGTCATCCAGGATCAGAGCCTTGGCTTCTACTCGGCTGACTTCCGTGCGCTCAATTCGTTGGTCGAGCTTGCTCAGCTCCTTCATCTTCGCTTCGATCTTCGGGAGGTCTTCCTCTTTCAAGGGCTCCGGAAAGTCGATATCGTAGTAGAAGCCGTTCTCGATCGGAGGGCCGATGGCGAGTTTCGCGCCGGGGTAGAGCTCGGTCACCGCTTGGGCCATGAGATGGGCGGCCGAGTGGCGGAGACGATAGAGATAAGATTGTTCGTAAGATTCGCTCATGCGTTTTTCCTTCCCTTACAGAGGGATTAGGTTGTCAAGGAAGGATTATGACAGTAAGGGAGTGTTGGTCCCAGACCTCCTTTGGTGGCGGTGAATTTTCACCAGGCAATTGTCCCAGGAGTCACGATTTTTCTCGACCGATTTTGAACCTGGTCGCGACGGATTTGCGACCGAATTCGAATCTGGTTTTGACCAGTTTTTTAGGTTCAGTTGAAGCGGGATTTTCTGTATCGTTTTTTACTGTGGTTTGACACTTGTGTTTTTTGGAAATGAAAATAGACCAGCTACTGGGGATGATGGGGTGACTGGGTGATAGAGGTGATGGAGTTGATGGAGGTGAGAGGTTGGACGGATAGGACATATTGGACCGATCAGTCCGATGGGGTTGGGGAATGCTTTCGCGCAGAGACGCAAAGATTTGCCAAGAGTTTGCTTCATACCTATAAGGATTTGAAACAGGGTTTTGTCAACCATCGATCTTGTAACTCGGGACCTGTAAATCCTGAATCGTTTGGATTGGTGAGGGTTTGTTCGGATTGGTTCGGAGTTGGATCGGTAGACGTGCGGTGATTGGGAAATCGGGCAGACATGGCCGAGACGGCCATGGAGACCATGAGCGGGACGCTCATGCCACGGCAAAGGCTCAGGCCGCGTTCGCTCACCATGACGTCATGACAGGCTGGTCTATCTTGGGGTCTGCGACATGCTTCTGCCTGCTGGCGTCTTACCGTTGAACATGATAAGAAGGCTAACATTGATTTCCACCCTCGCGAGCGTTGCCGCTGGTGCCGCCGCACAGGGAATTATCTTTGAAGACAACTCCCAAGTGGCCTTTGAGCAGGTTCAACAGGCCTACTATGGTCTGTCACGGCAAAAATCCTTCACTTTCACGATCGACATCACCGAAAGCAAAGACCTAACCACCAAGCGCTATAGCCAAATCAGGGGGGCGATTGTATTGGACAGCGTCCAGCAATCGAACGTGCTGAAGTTTGAGCTATCCGAATACGCGGGCCACGCGATGCAACCAGGGAGCCTAACGAGACGGATCGTGGCGGATGGCAGCAACTTCTATGATTACGATGCCCGGGCGAATACGTTCAGGGCCGCAACGTACTCTGGCGAACGGCGACGCCGTCAGTTTTTTCAGCTGCTAGATAAAGCAACGGCACAAGGTCCTTCTTCCTTGGTTGGCAGGTTGGTCAATGAGGTGTATGGTAGCCAATACCCGAGAGTCACAAACTGGATTCCGGGAAGCCGCCCACAACCGGCGGGAACTAAAGAAAGCACCACCTTTTTCATCAAGCAGAATCGTAACGGAGGAGAAACTTCAATTGCGTTTGGCTCGCCCCTGATGAGAATAATGTACACGGATCGCGCGGGCCAAAACATCCTCACCAGCCCCTACAGTGCCTGGACCTTGAACCTCGGGTGGGGCAATGGCTGGCTTGGGAATTTTGGATTTAAGCCGCCTTTGAATGCGAGGGAAATTGTCGGCTCCTAGTCGGGCCCTGGTTGCGAGCCTCAGGATTTGACCTCAGGTGAGGGCAAGGCGAGGTGCGAGTCCACGATCTCTCGGCCTCAGTTTCCTATGGCCCTAGGGCCGTTTAAGAACTGACCAAGTCACTTCCTTGCAGAATTCTCAAACAAATTCTAGAATAGTGCAACGCTTAAGATCACCTCGGTGTCCTTGCCACCGCTAACCGGCAACGGAGCCGGATTGTGAGGAAACATGAAACACAAGTTTTTGCTTGCCGCCGGGCTCTTGGCCATTCAGGCTATCGTCAGCCCCTTCGCGATCGCAAAGCCGAGCCAGGGTCAGCCTGCCGGAACCATCCAAGGATACGTCGTCCCTGATCAAGTTGGGGCGAATCAGCCGTTCACCTTCGCCGCAACCAAAGTCGTCGAAGGCGAGGTAGTGTCGGTCAAGACAGTAAGCGGCGAGGTCGTCGCCACCAAGAAGACCGACAAACTCGGACGTGTCTTTCTTCCCGCTGGCCTTGCCGCCGGGGCCTATCTCTTGACCACCAGGGCGGGCAAGCCCACCGGGCACCTTAATGTCGGCCCCGGAAGCCTGCCTTTCGGCAACACCCTTTGTGTCACGAGCGCGCCCAGCGCCATCGATGTCAGCCAGGGCCTCTGTCTTACCGGCACCGGCATGAACCCCAATGCCGCCAATATGAGCGCGATAATCGGGAAAACGGAGTTTCCGGTACTGGCTGGAACTGCCACGGAAATGAAGACCGGCCCACTCCCCTCGAGCGCCTGCAACAACGGTCCAGTTGAGGTGAAGAACACTCAAACGAACGAAACCTCGCAGCTTGACAATGTGGTTTTCTACGAGCTCTCGGCCAAGATGGCACGACAGAAGATAACCGGCGGGGAACAGACGACTCTTGAATTCACCTTCAAGCCCGCAAACTTCAATGCGAGCGTTAACGCGCGGATCATCAGCGGTCCTGTCAGCTTCCAGGGCGGCGCCAAAGAGAAGGACTTCATGGTCGAGAAGGGCACCGGAAAGCTTCCCTTGGTCGCTGACCCAGCCGGCCTTGGGCAATTCCGCGTGGCCTACGACATCAACGAGATTCTGGGCGCGGGCAAGCTCGCCGGGTCGACTTTCCAACCTCTAAAGCCGGGTGGACCCGTCGGTGGGGAAAAGCCTGAGAAAGTCGACAACAAGAAGAAGCAATGCCCCAAGACCATTCACATGCGGGATGAGGCCAATGGTTGGCAGCAATCCGAGAAGAAGGTGAAGGATGCCGAGGGCAAGGAAAAGACCATCTACGTCATCTCGCGAACCGTTCGCTGCAGCATCTACAAGTCGTGCTCAAAGCTAGAGGGACACGGCGGCAACTGCAACTTCGCGGGCAAGAGTCGATGCGAGGTTCATGATATCGTCGAGACCCGTGAATTCGACAACGAGAGGGATCGCAAGGACAGCATGAAGGACACGGGGATCCCGGAGAAGATCAAGTTCCCTGGGTAGGTCAGAGTTGGGCCAGGTAACGAGTTGTACGCGGGTTCATGCGATCATAGGATTCGCTCGTAACGGTACTCATCGCTTGGCTGGCCCTTGAAGACATCGGCGTTCTCGATCGTCTCGATCCGCTCGAATGCAAACCGCTCGAGTAAGCGGATGGAGGCTTGGTTTCTGGTGTCAACCAGAGCTTCGGCGGTGGCGACTTCGTGGGTTTCTTTCCACTCATTCAGGAGCCAGGTTAGGGCCTCGGTTGCATATCCTTTGCCCCAGTAGTCTGGTCCGAGTTCGTAGGCGATGAGGGCGGTTTGGCCGGGGGAGATGGTGGCTTGGATGGTGCCGATGCAAACGCCTTCATGCTGAAGGCGGAGCGCCCAGTTTAGCCACGCCTCGGTTCCATCGGGCGAGGATCGGGTTTCGAGGAGTTCGTATCTGATCTGGAGGGCGGAAAGCGATGGCGGGTCTTGGGGGATGTAGGTGTAGATCCTGGGGTCGGAGAGGATGGGATGCAGTTCAGCGGCGTGCCGCTTCTCCAAGGGTTCGATTTTGAGTCGGGCGGTTTGGACGATGCTGAGTTGCATGGGTGTTCATTATGGGTTTTTTGGTGTGCGTCCCCCACCCTGCCCTCCCCC
>JACMJO010000554.1 GCA_014380605.1 Fimbriimonadaceae bacterium
AACCAGCTTCAGCAAGTCCTGTTGGGTAAGTACCGAATAAGACTCGCGGTCTAAACGCTGGGCAAGCTTGGCGTCGACTGCTTTGACAAGGGAGCCAGGGTCTTTATCGGGTTGCGTCTGCACCATGATCCGGTCGTACTGGAGTTTCGGCAACTTGGATTTCATGTAGGGAAGGGGAATGTAGACAACATTCTCGAAGCTTCCGATGCTGAAAAGGCTGTTCTCCGTCTCCGCGTCGGCGGTGACGCCCAGAACCTCATACTTGGCCCCGTTATAGTCGATTTGCTTTCCGACTCCGTCGCCCTTGGGAAACAGCTTTTTGTTGGCCACTCCTCCAACAATGCAAACAGGTTTGGCCACGTCGGCATCTTCGAATAACCGACCCGATGCCAGCTTCATGTTTCTCATCTGGAACCAGTCCGGCTTTGTTGCCATCACCAAGGTCGAGGGGCTGGAGTTTTCTCCAAACCGGATGCCTCCGCCTACGAACGAGATGGGAACGGCCCGAAGGACGCCAGGGACGGACTTGATGCTCTCGACATCCTTGTCGCTCAGATAGCTGACGCCGATCATGCTGGCGCTGAACATCGATCCTTCGTCGATTCGGCCTGGCAGGATGATCAGGAGGTTGACGCCCAGGTCTGTTACCTGCTTGGAGATGTCTTTCTGGACTCCCGTCGCGATGCTGACAAGCAGGATGATGGCCGTACTCCCCACCATGATCCCCAATGCGCTCAGAAGGGACCTTTGCCACTGCTCCCGAAGGCTGCGAAAGGCCGATCGCACGTTGGTAGGGAAGGTTGCCACTTGTCTCTTCAACGAGTATGAAGGAAGGAACGTCCCAAGTTGCAGGGACTTTGGCGCGGCTGAGAGGACTCGAACCTCCGACTTCTTCCTCCGGAGGGAAGCGCTCTATCCACTGAGCTACAGCCGCGTGGTGATCAAGAGGATACCAAGAAGTCGCCTAACGCCGTTCAGGGCGCCATTGTCATCATGGGTCCAGATTCCACGATGCTGCGTCCGTTTTTGATGAAGTATTCAAACTCTTGCGGAAACACTCTTATTGCGGCTGCAACCGGCCATGCCGCGGCATCGCCCAGGCCGCAGAAAGATCTTCCGTCGATTTGCGAGCAAATCTCTTTCAAGAGTTCAACATCTCCCTCTTGACCTTTGCCAAGCCTAATGCGATCCATGATTTGCAACATCCATTTAGTGCCTTCTCGACATGGCGTGCACTTGCCGCAGCTCTCATTGGCATAGAACATGGCGGTTCGCCATATGAAGGTGACGATACAGCTGTGCTCGTTGAGGAATATGCATCCTCCCGAACCGACCATCGACTTAACTTCCGACATCTCCTCATAGCCAAGGATCGCCCGGTCAACGTCTTCGGCCGTGATGATGGGGACAGATGATCCCCCGGGGACACACGCTTTCAGATTGCCGCCCTTCACGCCCCCCGCCATTGCGAGCAGCTCCTTGAGCGGCGTGCCGAACTCGATCTCGTAGTTGCCCGGCTTATTCACATGCCCCGAAACGGAGAACAGCTTGGTGCCTCGCGAGTTCTTCGTGGCCGCGCCAAGGGATGCATACCACGCGCCGCCATTGTCGATGATCGCTGGCGCGCAACAAAAGGTCTCTACGTTGTTGATGAGGGTTGGCCGGTCCCAAAGTCCGGCGATCGTAGGGAGCGGAACATGGGGGAACTTGAGCCTGGGCATCCCTCGCTCGCCCATCAGGGAGGACATGAGTGCGCTTTCTTCCCCACATTCATAAGAACCTGCGCCCAAGTGAATGTCGAGATCAAAGTCGAACCCCGACCCTAAGATGTTCTTTCCGAGTAGGCCTGCCTTGTAGGCTTCGTCGATGCCTCGACGCAAAGCTCGAGCGGCATCGATGAACTCGCCTCTGATATAGATGTAGCCTTGTTCGGACTGGGTTGCCAGTCCGGCGATCGCCATGCCCTCGATAAGCAGGAATGGAGTCTCCACCATGAGTTGCTTATCCTTAAAAGTGCCCGGTTCGCCCTCGTCGGCATTGCACAAGACATAGTGGGGAGATCGCTTTTCTTTGGGAAGGCCGTTCCACTTGATCCAGGTTGGAAATCCTGCCCCGCCTCGGCCTCTCAGTCCGCTTGCTTTCACCTCGTCGATGATCGCCTGGCGCTCCATCTTTACGGCTTTTTCAAGAGCCTTGTATCCACCCTTGGCCTTGTAGCCATCGAGGGTTTGATACTTGGGGTCGTGGGCGTGTTCCAGAAGCAGCTTGCGCTCGGCCATAGTCAGCCTGATTCTACTCAAGATGATCGGATTTGTCCCCGGTGCTTTATGCCGGGGACAAACTTTAGAGCTTAGCTTTGGTTGGCTCTGCTGGCAAGGTAGGCATCGCGCCTTCCGCGCCACCAGACTTGGAGTTGGCGTCCGATCCCTTTGGTTCCCCGCTGCAGCCAATTGCTACGGCAAGGGCAACCAACAAGAGCCAGTTTCGCACTAGAGGGCCGCCTTTGGCCACATTCTTGGATGGACCCATTCGCCAGTAGACAACTGCTTCCTCTCCAAGATCCGTCCTCGATAATCCACCGCTTTTGCGGAGCTGTCGGTTGCCACATAGATGGTCATTCCGTTCGGAAAGACGCATCCCGACTGGGGAACCTTAGATCTCTTCCTGGCATGGAGTCCGAAGATAGTCGAGTGGCCCGGGTTATCCCAGTCAGCTCCCCACTGTTGGCAGAATCCCATATTGAACTGTTGTCCATAGATTCCATACCAAAGGTCGAACTGTCCGGCTTCACCGACCATCACCATGTCCGAGATGTTCTCGATCTGGGTCTGGGAAAGGGATGGGGAAGTTCGCATGGCATACCATCCGCCCACCGTTTCAAGACCAGCTCCAAAAACCCCATCATGCCGAACGGGAAGCCCGCCAGTTAGGGTTCCCTGTGTCCAGGTGAAATAGGTGTTCGGTCCGTTCACCGAGGACGCAGTTGGAATGGCTCCCCAGTGTTGGAGACGCTGCCAGTATGCTCGCGGCCCTGTGGGCTGCGGCATCTTGGGATGGTAAGCAATCGGCCAGCTCTTGGTGTAAGGCTGGATGATTCCTTGCCATACGTCCCACCCGCTGGAATCAGAGCGTGCCATCAAACAGAAGGCGTCGTCGTAATCCGACGCATAGATTAGGTGAGCAGTGCCCATTTGCTTCACGTTGTTGAGGGCACTTGTGTCCTTCGCGGCTTCTTTTGCCTGGGCAAAGACCGGAAAGAGAATTGCGGCGAGAATTGCAATGATAGCAATGACGACGAGAAGTTCAATAAGAGTAAAGGCTCTCTTGACCATAGGATT
>JACMJO010000555.1 GCA_014380605.1 Fimbriimonadaceae bacterium
CGAGTGCATTTGCCACGGCAGCGGAAGTCCCAGCGTTTCTTACAGGTTGCGGCTCACTTCATTGACAAAGGGTCGTTACCCGCACTTGCCCGCGTTTTAGCACAACTGAAGCCATCGCTCAGAATCCGATTGGAGCAATGGTGGATTGAAAGAGGCCAGACACAGGAGTCAAAAGCTGGAGGGAGGCAAGAGCTGGCGCGCGAAATGGCAGTCACATTGGCCGATTGGAACCTCTTGGCGTGGGACGGTGCTACCGAGACATTTCAACTCCATCCACTGATCAGGGAGTATTTTGTCGCACAGGCGTCTGACTCAGCAGAAGTTCACCAACTTCTTTCCGAGTGGTACGCTGGTCAGCCAACTGTCGAGCGCCCAACCTCAATCGAAGACGTCCGTCACCGCTGGGTCGCTGTGGAACATGCATTGCGGGCGAGGTGCCTGGCCCGCTGCGCTGAACTAATGTTTGGGCCGTTCCTTCCGGGCAGCTCTTTTTCGGAATGGTTGGCTGCGTGGGGACACCTGTCTTCAGGCATCACCTTGCTCGAACGCATGGCCGAAATTGCGCACGGACAACTGCGCGGCCAGTTCCTGTTGGCCCGCTCTGCAATGCTCCATCAAAGTGGACGTTTCCAGCAATCGGTCGGCGACATCGATGAGGCTATTTCGATCTTCGACGGAGATCACACATCTTATGAGCGACTCATAAATCTTGCCAAGGCACTCGCCAACCGAGCGAACATGCACCGTGAAATCGGTCGCTCTTCGACGGCCGTCGCTGATTACGATCGCGCGATAGCGCTTTTTCGGTCCGGGAATGAACAACAGCCTGCCACCAAGATAAACCTGGCACTGGCGTTCGTTAACCGTGGCAACGCATTGCTGGATTTGGGGAAGTGGAGCCTCGCTCTGGCCGATTACGACCAGGCCTGCACCTATTGTTATGGGCTGCTTCTCCTGTTTCCGCAAAAGGCCGAGGCAATGCTCGCGAACGCTCAGGCCAATCGCGGGATCGTGCTGGCGGATCTGGAAGAAATGGAGCGTGCTCTATCAGATTTCACTAATGCAATTAATTCCCTCACCAGCCTTCAAGAGTTGGGCAACGAGGATTTGGCTCCCCGTCTGGCCCATGCACGAATCATGATGGGCGCGACACTCCGGGCAGCCAACCGCAGCCAAGAAGCGGCCGCCTGTCTGGATCTCGCCATTGAGTCACTGCGGCGGTTGGTTGACGCCGGGCGCAAGGATGTCGAAGCTTTGCTTTCACTCGCCTGGATGAATCGCGCCCAGGTAGCTCTCAACATGGATGAGAATGCACTTGAAGCTGCGCAGAACTCCATCTCGATTTACCAGCGCTTGATAGCCGAAGGAGGCGCGCAATTTGAAGGTTCCCTTGCTCACGCGCGCCTCATCAGAGCGGAGATTCGCTATCGGGCGGGTGATCGAGCGGGAGCAAAAGAGGATCGAAGCGAGGGGTTTGCCAGGATGAGAAGCCTGATGCAGGAGTGGGCAGGCGAATCGGATATCCATCAAGTTTTTCTGCGAAAAGCTACGGACGCAATAACCTATCTCCTCCCGAAAAGTCCTGACGAAGCGGTCCCCCTCTTCAACGAGACCTATCTTGAAGTTGCCAAAATATTCTCCTCGTCTGGCGCCACAGAAGGACTTCATAGAACGGCACGGAAAGCCATCGTTTCAATCAGGCCGCTAATTCCAGCGCTGACCTTGGCTGGGGCCCATGTTGAGGGAATTGAAGAGTTGACCGACACAAGCAAAACCATGTAGATACAAAATCGTCTGAAAAGACTCTGACATCATCTTTGTGGTAAGTCGTGGGTTGCACCTTCATGGAAACTGGCAAAGCAACAAAACGGGAGCAGGATTATGGCAAGACTAGCATCCTCTGAATTGCAGGCATTATCGTCCTCACATTATCCTACGAGCGGTCGAATCGAGAATCTTTCCCGACCCGCGTCGCCAAAGCCGCTGGATAAGGATTTGCTGGATCGCTTTTACGAGGGGTTATCAGCGGAAGATCGGGCTGCGTTGGACGAACTTTCCACACAGGCTTGTGGGACAAGCTTCGTGCTTCAGTCCGTTGAGCAGTCCAGCAAGTTCTTTTCATCGTTTACGCCGAAGCATTTAATCGAAGCGATCCAAGCGAAAAATCACAAGGCGGGCACGGGAGAAAGGGAAACGCTGATGGCGCCAGCAACGCCCATAAGATCGGGCTACACGCCTGAATCATCTCTCCCTGCGGAGAACACCGGGACTGCACAAGGCAACCTCAAAGCGGCACCTGGTGCGTCACCCGTTCAACCGGCATTCCTCATCCCACCGGGGACTCGGGCGAAGAAGTGGTGGCAGTTTTGGCGATGAGACGGCCGGATAAGCAAATTGGGACACGCAGTTAATCGCGCCAGAGAAAGGACAAAGAATATATGGCAATGTTATCCTCGAACGACCAACGCACGATGTCGTTCCCGCTACAGCCCTCAATCTCGCCGGCGACCCTACAAGCTCAAGAGGATTTCCAACGATTGTTGGAGCAAGCCCCCCAACTGAAACGACTTCTTGATCAAGCCGCGGAGACTGCGTTTGCAAAGGATTTTCAAGTGCTTTCCAGAGAGGAACAAAAGAAGATAGTGGATGCGGTAATTGGGCAGTATTTGAACCCAATCGCCTCCTCGGACCGATCTGCTAGCTCCGATACACGTCAACCGTTGTTTTCCAGCCACTATCCCTCGCACGGATCATTCGAGACTCGCGCGGAGAATCCCAAAAAGTGGTGGCAGTTTTGGCGATGATAGGGCCGAACGGCGATAATTCCTCTAAACACACTCACACATATGTCCGAAGCTAGAAAGTCCGATTCACGTCAACCCTCGTCTTCCAGCCATTATCCATCTCACGACTCTGGGCCTTCCCCACTTTTTGCGGCGGCGTTGCGACTTGTAGTTGAGGGTAAACTTCCCGCTCTACAGGTGTACTCCCTGCTCCCTCCGCAGGCGAAGGCGTCTTGTGATGAATTGGCAATAGAAAAGTTCGGAAAAACCTTCATTGCTCTGACAATCACTGAGGGTGCCAGCGTGTTTAAGGGAGTCCTTGATACAATGGAAACTGGTGCGTAGAAAGCCAAGAGTCCCACCAGACATCGAAGCCCCGCGCCGTGAGACCGGCGTGCAGGCGGGCGACGAACGCCTCGTCATCGCCGCGGGCGTAGGTGAGAAAGATCGATTTGCTCATCCAATCGCGTTTCGTTGGCTAACGATCATTGAGCCTCGGCAGGGCAATCTTGTCGGGGCTTTTGTTGGCCGAAACCAATGCCAAACGGCCCGCCGAACGGCAATCACAATTTGCCAGAACAAGAAAGATCGATTGGAATCCCACCCTCGAAACGCCCGGCGACAACAAACTCCGCGCCGCCCTCGACACCGCCGCCCGCGCCGCCTATGGCATGAAAGCAAACGAAGAC
>JACMJO010000556.1 GCA_014380605.1 Fimbriimonadaceae bacterium
GGTCAAGGGCAAGGGGTACGAAGTCGCGGAAGAGGACGCTCGGAAGTGGCACGGGGTGGTGCCGTTCGATCTGGATTCCAATGATATGGCCAAGTCTGCCGGGCCTGTAACCTACACGCAAGCCTTTGGAGACGCGGCGATTGAATGCGCGCAAGAGGATCCAAAGGTCGTGGCGATTACAGCGGCAATGCCGGACGGGACAGGGCTCACCAAGTTCAGCAAAATTCTGGCTGATCGGTATTACGACGTAGGGATTGCCGAACAGCATGCGGTGACGTTCGCCGCCGGGATGGCGGCGGGTGGGATGAAGCCGTTCTGCGCGATCTATTCAACCTTCCTCCAGCGTGGATTCGATCAGGTGCTCCACGACGTTTGTCTTCAGAAACTTCCGGTTAGATTCTTCTTGGACCGAGCGGGATTGGTTGGAGACGACGGGCCAACCCATCACGGGGCATTCGACATCTCTTACCTTTCGTTTATTCCCAACATCGTTCTGCTATCTCCGAGGGATACGACCGAGCTTCGCGAAATGACGTTGTGGATGAAAGACTTCGATTCCTTGCCATGCGCAGTGAGGTATCCGAGGGGATCAAGCGATGATCGCTTGCCCGAGGGCAGGTCCTCGATTGAGTTGGGCCGAGCTGAAATTCTAAAAGCCGGAAAGCATGCGACGATTGTGGCGGTCGGTTCCATGGTCAGCGTGGCATGGGAAGCCTCACAAACGCTAAAAGAATCTGGCCTGGATGTGGGCGTGATCAATGCGCGCTTCATAAAACCTATCGATCACGTAACCGTTCTTGGGGAAGCTTCGGCAACCGGAGTACTTCTCACGATCGAGGAGAACGTCCAGCGTGGTGGGTTTGGCGAAGCGGTTCGAGACGCCCTCGTCAATGCAGGCTTAGAGAGCCGCATTAAGCACCGCATTGTGTCCCTGCCAGATGCGTTTATCGAGCACGGCGCCCAGCCGATTATTCGGGAAGAAAGTGGGCTTGGCGCAGATTCCTTGTCTAACCTAGTTTTGGAGATGGTTGGGCGGAAGCGCAAATTGAACACGTGATCCGGCTCACGTAATCAATTTCGCGGCCAGACTTGAACTTTCACACGTTGGAAAAGTGTCCTTCTTTCAGTTGCATCTCAAGGTGCACGCCTCTATTTTGGATTCCTTTTGCCGTCCACTTGGAGTTCCAAAATGAAAAGAATCCGCCTTGCATTTACCCTCATCGAGCTGCTGGTCGTGATCGCAATCATTGCGATCCTCGCGGCCATGCTCTTCCCCGTCTTCGCGCAAGCCAAAGCTGCGGCAAAAGCCACGGCGACGCTTAGCAACATCAAACAGCAATCCTTGGCCCACATCATGTATGCGGGAGACTATGACGATTCTATGACGCCCGGGCAGACCCAGGGCGCCCAGCCAGGCAGTTACACCATCGTCGATCCAGCGGGAAACATAACGTTCACACCTTGGACCAAGCTGATCCACCCATACATGAAAAGCTCCGAACTTTTCACAGATGCCCTTGGCCCTAGCTTTTCCGCACAATCTCCCTTGACCATTCAAGACGACCAGTTCATGAATCCGAGGTTCGGATACAACTGGAACAACCTCAATATCGCCACTAATACCGGCCTCTCTGGAGTCAGCGGTACGGCTCCCGCGAACCCTGCCGAAACCGTCATGCTGACGACTCGGTACGGCGTCAGAGGCGACACGGCAAGCTACATCGTGATCATCTACATTCCGGCGGTCGATCCCCAGTATTTGGCATACGGCGGGATTATCGCGTTTCCCCCGGCGGGCATCGAGCCCGATGCCAACTGGGGCAAAGGCGGCGACTTCGACCTCCCCGGATTCGGGCTGAATGCGACGAACGGCCGGTATACGGGCGGAAACACTCTTCGCCATGCGGACAACGTCATCGTCGCTTGGATGGACGGCCATGCCAATAAGAAGAAGCCGGGCCAGTTGGGCGCGGGTACCGGATTTAGGTTTGACAAGACTGGAGTGAACGCTTCGCTGAACACGGATATCGCCGTTCCAACCGTTGAACCGGGGCTATCGCAATACGTGTGGGACCTTCAATGAAGATCGCTTTCTACTTGCTGGCCATTGCGCTTGCGCTCTTGGGATGTGGCCCGAAGGAGGAACCGGCGCCCCGAAAGACCGAGTCGCAGAAGGTTGAAGAGGTAACTGAGACGGGCTCGAATGGCGTTGGAACGGGGGTCCGCAAACTAGGCGAAGTTAGGAAGAACTGAAGTTTGGGCAGAGACAGGTTGGGATAGGCACGTTTCAACCCTGCCAAGCCAAACATGGTGTATCTTATATTAATAAGCGCGACTCAATCTGAGTCGGGTCGTTTTGACCGGCGCTTCTGCAATTATATAGCCGAATTCAATTGATTCTATTGGCATCGCCAACTCGCCTTCTGGAGGAATCTATTTATGAATTCGCGAAGAGCATTCACTCTTATTGAACTACTAGTCGTTATTGCGATCATCGCCATCCTGGCGGCGATCCTTTTCCCTGTCTTCGCGCAAGCAAAGATGAGCGCCAAAGTGACAAGCAGCCTTAGCAACCTGAAGCAGCTCACGACGGGCAACCTAATGTATGCCACCGACTACGATGACGTCTTTGTCCTCGCGGCCAGCTATCGAGGTACCTCAAACGTCTTCTACACGGGCATTCCGTATGCCACCTGGAAGTTCCTACAACAGCCCTACGTCAAAAACTATCAGTTACTGAACGATCCGGCAGGACCCCAGCCATTCTTCCAGACTGGCCTCAACTCCGGAGTCAGCGAGACGTTATGGTCGACCTACGGCTACAACCACATGTACCTGGCTCCTATCCTTTCTCAAGGATCGACCATCGTCCATACAGGAACCTCCGGGACAGCTCCGGCCAATCCCGCCGAGACTGTCATGTTCGGCCAGATCTCGGCTACTTTTGTCGATGATACGGGCTTTGTGACCGCGGCCACCGATGAGCCTATCAACTACATCGGAATCAGAGATGCGCCGAACTGCTCGCAGACTCCAGCGAACCTGGTCTGCGTCGACAATTGGGGCGTCGGCGGACAGTACGCCGCGATCGCGCAGCTGACCAAGTTCGAAGCAGGATCGCTGACGGCTGGGTGGGCGCCTCGGCATGCAAACGCCGTGATCACGAC
>JACMJO010000557.1 GCA_014380605.1 Fimbriimonadaceae bacterium
GATCGTCTGGACCAGGCCGGCGTTCTCATGCTTCTCCTTTTCGACCATGAACTCTGCCTCTTCCAGCGACCCCTCCAACTCGCTGACCTCCTGCTCGAGTTCCTCGATACGATGATCGGCGCCGCGTCGGGCATCCTGGGCATCGTCGGTGGCCTTCCTCTCGGCGAGGGTCCAGCATTTCGCGACAAGGGCGATAGCGGTGTCCGTGAGCACGTCGGGAACGGGAGAACCCGGAGCCGATTTCGCGGCCTTTGCCCTTTTCCATGCCGACAGAACGGGGTTGATTTGGCTGAACGAACCCGATTTCCCGAGTTCGTCCCACACCTTCCTCACCGTGGGGTCTTCCCCATTTGTCGCCAACCGGGCGATCGCGGCTTCGATTTCTTCCTTACTTGCCATTGCTTGCTTCTCCTTTTGTAACGCCGTTACCGTGTAACGTACATCGGCTTCGGTCGTTGAGTGATTACTACCACGGCGTGGGCGAAATGCGAGTCAATCCGGGGTCTGTAGTTAACGCGATGTGAATGGCCGAACCATCGGTCGCTCAGATTGGCTTAGGCTTGGTCAGTTCTCAACTGTGCGATGGCCTCGTCTTCCTCCGCAGTGAACCGCTGAATGGCAGCTTCTGGGATGACCACGACGCCTACTTCCGGCCTGCGCAGATTGGCGGTCAAATTCGCAGCGCGACTGTTACAGACCCTAATCCACGATGAGTATTGCTCACCTAAATCAAGCTTTGGAACGACCAAGAGAACCCGGTCAAAAAACCAATTCAATCCGAATGCCTTCAGAATCCAGTCGTGACGGCGTTTTGAGTAGAGCGCGGTGTTTTGATAAGGCCCGACGATCAGCGCGGCAATCGTTCGGATTTTTACTTCGCCATCGTCGACAAACCATTCGAAACGGTAATCTACCGGCGGTGAAGCGGTTGCCTTGAAGTTCAAAGCGGGCTCGGAAAGGCTTCCGGGTAGCATATTTCTAAGCTTCGCCATCAACGGCGCCTTCACGCTTTCCCGGGTCCGGGCGGCCGTGTCTTCCTTGGTCGTCGCTTCCGAATCCCGCTCACGAGCGTTGCTGAGTGCCTTCGCAATGGTTCGGACACTATACTTTGCCCCAGCCCACTCCACTGCCTGTTTCGATGCCCCTTCCGGGTCGAATGCATTCCACCTCGCCAACATTTCCACGATCGAAAACGGAGCGTCCCGCAGGGCATCATAAACCCCGGCTTCGTTTTGTTTCAGGTGATCGATGTATTGGAGGGCTGCAATCGCTCGACGCGCCGAATTGGCATCCTTCCAGCCGGCATCGAGAAGGGATCGTTCCAGTTCTCCATGTCTTTTGCCGACAAGCAGTTGTTGGGCCGCGCGGGCGCTTTCAATCCAATCGGAAGCCATTGGTGCAGGGCCCCTGTTGCCTTGCCTTGTGGCAAGACTAGACGAATTTGCAGACCCCATCATAGCAGTGGTGGCGTAGGAATGCTAATTCACTCGGCCTGGACGGTTCGGCCGATTAGTATCTCTGCTGAGCGGGCTTCCTCGTGGGTCCAAAGGAGGCCCAAATGCCGCGCGATGATCACAAAAGACCGGGTAGGGACAAGATCGCCTGTCTGCCGCGACGAGCAGCCATCCTCAAAGAGAGAGGCGGGCCAAAGCCGTGAAGTCTTCTGCCGAGAGCTGTTTGCCGCCGAACGAGTTCAACCGAGCAAGGATGTCGCGAGCGGCGCGGAGTTCCGGAGCGAACTCCCTCATGGCGGGACCTGAGCAGGTAGCGAGTTGCTCCAGCACTTGACGGTGCACGAGCGTTGAGTCGGGCTCGTCGTCCACCGCGGTCGCGGGCACGTTCCGCCGAAGCGTCTCGGTCCAATATCCCTCTTGACGCGCTTCGTCCCTCAGGAATTCTGCCAAGGCGCGTTCGCACAGCAGCGGAGCGGTGTTGTGACCATGGTGCGGATGAATCGTCTCGATTTCGTCGCCGAGTTGGACACCGTTACCGCGGTCGGTGAGGATTCGTGTCTCGGTGTCGAACTCGTCGAGCCCGAATGCCAGTCCCTGACGCGCGCAGCCGAGGCGCTCGGCTCGATCGGGTCCTGGCAGTACGTGAGGTTCGTTCCACCGATCCCAGGCGGATGGGCCGATCTTGATTTCTACACCGCCCGGACAAGGGACGGCGTAGAACACCGGCTCTCCGCACTCCAGAAGAACGTCATCTCCGCAAAAGACGACCCTCAAGGCGTTGCGATGGGCCCATGCCCAGCGCTGTCCTTTGTCACATTCTCCCGCAGAACGAAATGGGACCGTTCCGAACACTCTGTAGGGCCATTGCTGCAATGGGATGCAGATCGACCCAGAACGGAAGTGGACCCGCCTCAAATGGGAGACGTGGCGGTACGCTCAGCTCTCGCCATGCCGAATGTGTGCTCTTAATGCAACGCTGGCGATGTGCGCCTATCGACTTTGTTGTGCACGGACCGGTCTTTCAAAGCCGGCTTCGAGCGGCGTCAATTAGCTTCGATCTTCTGAGACCGGGCAAGCCGATCCCAATGCTGTCGCTGTTCGTCAAGGTATTGCCCATAATCATCAGGCGAACTGCCCCTCGCGATCTGTCCTGCCCTTTCGAGGCGGCTGTGAATTTCGGGATCATTAGCGACGGTTTGAACGTCCGCCGAAATTTGCTTCTGGACCAGGTCGGTCATCGACCTCGGCGCGAGGAAGCCGACAACACCTTGGATAGCCAGTTCCGGGTGGCCGGTGCCCAATGCGGTAGGCACGTCCGGCGCAATGGGCGCAGGTTCGGGGTTTGTGATCGCAATCAATCGCAGTCTTCCGGCCTGTGTAAGGGGCACAGCCGCGGCCAAGGGGACCAGGGATACTTGAATGCGGCTCTCGCTTAGATCGAGAACGGCATCGGGCCCTCCTTTGTAAGGCACGTAGACCATGTCGAGTTCGTTGTTGCGCACGAACTCGCCGAAGGCCATCGCGGGCGCACCAGAAGAGGCGAACCAGTTGAGGGTACCGGGTCTCTCCTTGGCGGCGGCGATGAGATC
>JACMJO010000558.1 GCA_014380605.1 Fimbriimonadaceae bacterium
TGTGGATATTGAATATTCTGATCTCGAACACAGTGATCGATGCAGCACGGTTAATTCAATGAGGTTCGGGCAGAAGTTTTTCCGATCCGTGATGTTAAATGAACGACTCTGTCACGTCTCTTCGGAAACCCCCATCTTTCATTACCATCACGCGTTTTCTGGAGTTTGGGATCTTTAGCAGCGCGTCAACCCATACCTCGGCGCATGGATGACAACTGTAAAAGGAGTAGACTCATTTGGAGAATAGCAAGTCATGTCTGCTGAGAGCAACGCTCTCTCCTTGCTTTCTAATCTTCAACAAAGCCGAGAACAGTCCAGGGCTATTCACGGCACTTCACCACCGTTATGTCTGGCTTTAAGGCGCTGAATGTTGACTCCGAGTCGGAGGAGGAGATCGACGACACCAAAGAAATCCAGCTTGAGGAAGCCTTCAAACTCTACCAAAATGCCCTCAAACTACATTCCCAAGGACCGATTTACTACGATGAAGCCCGCGATGCTTATCATGATCTCTTCAAATCTGAGGTCTTCAAGTATCCTGAGGCCATCTCCGAGTTCGCCCATGATCAAGAAGATGAACCAGTCCATCCGGTCGTACAAATAGACGCCGAAACGGTCCCAGTCATACCCGCTAACGCTGCCGATTCCTCTGCCAATTCAATCCCCTTGCTAGTCTACCTTTCATACAAGAACAAGGGCCAGCTCGCCATTGACCAAGCCCATAATGAGCTCCAACCAACCACTCGCTCTCGGCAAGACCTACTGCGACACTTTGCTTCGCCTTGCAGTGCTGGCCTTAAGGATTTCGCCGAAGCTCTTGAACGCGATGATACTGATATCGATCTATGGAAGAAAGCCGCCCGTGTGGCAGAGGTTCTGTCTACGCAGAGAATAACCAGATTCTGCATGGAGAGCGTACTAGCTGGTGACGATGATGGCACTGAGCAAACTATCGACTTGTCTGGCCTCGATGAAGCTTTCGCCGCTGGCGAGCTCAAGCACATTCTTGATCTATTGCAGGATGATCTTTCTCAAGCCCGCATCAATAGTGCCACTCCCAAAAAGCCATTGCTGAGCCTCCTCAGCAGGTCGAATGACCCGTACCCGTTTCTACCGAGCCGCCCGCCGCAGCTTGAGTACTTTGATGATACCCGCAAGCCGAACAACTTCACTGTCCAAAAACTGGTGCTACGGTCGAGTACGATCTCCGCACTGGGGCAAGAACTGTTGCGGGCACTCCTACAGCACCAGGATGGGAGGGAGATTGTACATGCGAACACTATCATCTCAATAGAGCAACCAGACATGCAGCAGTCTCCGGCTCGGGTTGAAAGTGAAATCTTTGTCGATGCTGAGGAAGACTTCCATGCGGGCACTAAAGGAACGGTATCAATGACTGAGCCCTCTGTACATCACGAATCGCCCGAGAAGATGCCTCCTCAAGATGGTGGCAGAGAAGAGATGGATCCTTTGCCAGACCAACATGACGCGACAGAGCTTGCTCTAGCAGACGCTGCTTCGGGGGCTTCCGTCGACCTTCCATCTCGCAAACGATCAGCGACAACTGCCGGTCACGAAGAACCTGAGGGCCGAGTAAAGAGCAAGAGGCTGCGAGCACGAGAGTCGATGATCGAACCTCCTGTGGAAGAGGAGGCCGTGGTCCTAGAAGCCGTGCATAAGGAGCCATGGAATTGGACTGTCCTCCAGACCGCTGACAAAGATCAGGTCAAAGTCCTTGACAATTTTCTGTCTCGGCTTGAGATCCCAGCCTTTGGTCCTGTCGAAGAAATCAAGGCAGGTTGCGCTGCCCTTCCCAACGCTGGGAGCTCTGAA
>JACMJO010000559.1 GCA_014380605.1 Fimbriimonadaceae bacterium
CGATCAAAGCGCCGCTCATCAAAACAGTCGATATAACGGTCATCTTTTTCATGACAGTATTGAGGTTGTTGGAAACGGTTGAAAGGTGAACGTCGAGCGCGGAGGTAAGAGTCTCTCGATTGATATCGGCAAGCTCGGCTAGGCGAAGCGTGTGGTCGTAGATGTCTTGAAAATAAACTCGAGAATCGGCGGGAACCAGGATGATATCACGCCTCAGCAAGCCGTTCATGATGTCTCGAACGGGAGTGATGTGCCGCCGAAGTTCGATGAGTCTTCTCTTAAGCCTCAGTAGGTTGCGCAGGTTGGCATTGTCACCCTGGTAGATGTTGTCGATCAATTCATCGACGTCGTCCTCCATATTGTCCGCCACCACGTAATACTCGTCGACGATAGAGTCGATAACGGAGTGCATGAGTTCGACCGGCCTCTCACCCACTCGATCCGGATTCTTCTTCCATCGCTCGAACCAAGCGTCGATCAGAGGGATTTCCTCGCTCGCAATGGTGACTAACGACGACCTGGTCACGAAGAAACCAACCTCGACATACTTTTCCTGATCGTTCTCCGAAGTCACTTTCGATGCCGATAGAAAGAGATGGTCGTCGTACTCGTGAAGGGTGGGGCGTTCGCTGTCGCTCAGAGAGTCTTCAACCGCTAGTTCGTGGAACCCTAAAGCGTGTTCAAGGTAGTGGCTGGCCTCCTCCTTGCTGGAAAAGACGATGTGCAACCACGCTGTCTTGTTTGCGTTCTCAAAATCTGGGACCGCTTGGAGGGGGTCGGCGTACTCCTTGCACGATCCTTCCTCTAGAACGCTCACGCGAAGGGTAAATGTTGCCGCCACGACGACCATTATATTGGGTCGGGCACTTGGGAGCCATAATTCCACGTATTGAGTAACGGTTTGACTCGATTGTCTTGGATGGCGCTGTTCCTAGTTGCGCTGTTGCAGATTGCAACAGCGACGGAAGTCTCGTGGGTTCGAGACTATCCCACCGCGCTCGCCAAAGCAAAGTCAAGCGACCGGTTGATGATGGTCTACATCTACTCGGACTGGTGCCCATATTGCAAGCAGCTCAATGCCGTAACTTACCCAGATCCCTTAGTCATCTCCAAGTCCCGGCAAGTAGTGCCTTTTCGAATCAATGCCGACAAGAAAGAAAACAAGCCACTCATCAAAAAATTTGGTTTGTTAGGCTTTCCAACCATCCTATTTATCGACAAGAATGAGCAAATTCAAGGCAAGATTCCGGGCTACGAAGGGCCAGAATCCTATGCCGCCGATATCGACAGATTCATTGCGTCTTATAAAGCCTCCCCCGCTATGAAATCAAGGCTAGCAAGAAATCCAAACGATAGCGAGGCGAACATCTGGATGGCCGCGCTTAAAGCTTGGCGCTCCGACGTTGTAGGCGCCGAAGAGCACTTGGCCATTGGCCGTCGGGGGCGATACCGCGGCATTTGGTATGCGAGAGCTTTATGTGCCATCGGCGATATCCACCAGCTGGGAAATCGGGTTGACCGTGCGCTGCCGCTTTTCCGAGAAGCAGTTACTACCGCGAAAGACCGCTACGACATGGGCTACGCCAAGATTTCGATCATGTTCTGCCACAGCATGAAGGACGAGAAAGACCTAATGGTGGCGACCGCCAAAGAGATCATTGCATCCTCCACGATGCCGGAAGAGTATCGCGAGTCGGCGAAGTCTGTCCTTCGAAAGCTGGGAGTTCAGGTGTTCAACGGTTCTCACGGAAACAGGATTAACCCGTAGAGTCCGTTCCGCCTAGCTCGCCTTTATAGGCTCGACATGACCTTTGGCAACGTTCTTGCGGCTTAACCTGCCATACTTACTCCAGTCCCGGTTCACGGGGCGTTTTTTATGCATCCCACACAATCACAGAATTCCGCTTTCGCCTGCCTTGAGCTGTCACCAGAAATTAACCGCCAACTAGACAAGCTCGGCTTTATCACGCCAACCCCTATTCAGGCCGAAGCGATTCCCCATGCCCTGGCGGGTCGAGATGTCGTAGGCATCGCGCAAACGGGCACCGGCAAGACCTTCGCATTTGGTCTGCCCATGATTCAAAAGCTTCTCAAAAACCAGGGCATGGCCCTGATCCTTGCTCCCACCCGAGAATTGGCCCTTCAAATCGAAGAAGAGCTGAAGAAGATTGGCGCCACTCTTGGCCTCAAGACCGCAGTTCTCATCGGGGGAGCTCCCATGAACAAGCAGGTTGGCGAACTTCGCCGACGGCCCCACGTCATCGTTGCGACTCCTGGGCGGCTTAAGGACCACCTTTACCAAAAGACGTGTACCTTGAGATTCGTCTCAATCGTTGTCCTCGATGAAGCAGATCGTATGTTCGACATGGGATTTGCCCCGGTCGTAAAGGAGATTCTCAACCAGGTCCCTGCTGAGCGGCAAACGATGCTTTTCTCGGCGACAATGGGTCGCGAGGTATCGGAGCTTACGGCTCGGTATCTGAATAACCCGGTTCGAATCGAGATCGCTCCCGAAGGCACTCCTTCCGAGCTCGTCGAGCAAGAAGTCCACATCGTTCCTAAGGAAGGCAAGCCCGACCTCTTGGGCTCGGTTCTTTACGACAATCACGGAACGGTCCTCGTCTTTTCTCGAACGCGCCACGGCGCGAAGAGGATTGCGCGGAACGTCCGCGAGATGGGCCACACCGCCGCTGAATTGCACTCCGACCGAACCCTTGCCCAGCGCAAGGCGGCTCTTGCCGGATTCAAGTCGGGTATGTACCGCGTCTTGGTTGCCACAGACATCGCCGCTCGCGGCATCGACGTTAAGGAGATCGAGCTGGTCGTGAACTACGACCTTCCCGATTGTCTTGAGGATTATGTCCACCGCATCGGTAGAACTGGCCGTGCCGGTTCATCTGGTCGCGCGGTGAGTTTTGCCCAGCCAGACCAGCATAAGGATGTTCGCCAGATCGAAAGGCTGATCGGTAAATCCCTGGCGGTTGTCAGCGGATCGCTGCCTGCTTCCTCAATCAGGGCGTCGAGGCCCAGAACTGAAAGCCGGCCATCCCGGTCGGCGGATACGCGACCCTTCAATCGCGACCGTTCGCGACCGTCAGATCGGCCCGTGAATCTGCCTGAGCGAACTGATCGGACCGAGACGGCTGATAGGACTGATAAGCCGAGTACGACGCCAGCAGACATTAAGCCGCGGAGGCAGATCATCTTCACCCCCCGGGTTTCCAATTCGGTAGAGCCGACTCCGGCCGCTGAGCAGAAGCACCATCGACCCAAACCGACGGGGACGCCCAAGAAGTACCAAGCGGCCGAGAAAAAGCCTCGTTGGGTGCAGCGCACCCCAGCATCGGACACGGCTAGCAAGCCTCGCACGGACGGCCAATCGAGCCCACAAGCTCACCGGCCCGGAATCGGCGGCAACAATGGCAATCGAACCGATCGCCCTGCCTACGGTGGAGGCCGCTCCGGCCCCAAGCGTTTCGGCAAGCCACGTCGCTAACTGATCTGTCTTGACTAGAGCCCGCAAGCTATTGCTTGCGGGCTCTGTTTTTGCCCAAGTTTCCATCCATTTTCCGGCTTAGGCTTGACTCCTGATTGGGCCGCAGGCTTGGAGTCTGCCTTTAGGCGATGATGCCCCATACGACAATGCTTCCGTATCCAAAGCACAGGAAAGCAAACAGGGCGTTCAGCAGCGCATGTCCGATCTGCATGAACGGACCTTTCGGCCAATCGTCGCTCTTGAAGTAGAAGGCATCGGTCGCAATACGGGCGAGCCAAAAAAGGAAGATGGCCAGTGCCACGGCTAGCCCAGCGGAAGTTCCTGCAGCCAGGTCACCCCGGAGTGCAAAAGTAAGGATGGACCAAGTGACGATGGTGTAAACCGTGAAAGCGCCATAGGTCCACATCAGCTTTGCATTGAAAGGACCGAGCTTGGGCAGGTCCTCCTTCCACCTCAGGCGAGTTGGAACCTGAAAGCTGGCCAGCAGCACCAGGAGTTGGGCCGAAGCGAGGGCGGTGATCAGATTGTTGATGGCTACCGGTGGCTCGATCGATCTACGCAAGCTCTAACTCGACTCTAATCGCGGCCAAACGCACACCTGGCGGAACGATCCATGGAACAGCAGTGGCAGTGGGGCTAAGACCACGGGGAGCGTCCAGATCGAACCACGGATGCGAAGTTGCTTTTCGACAAGGAAGAAGCAAGATTGGATGGCAAAGTAAACCATCGGGCCACCCCAACCAGCTCCCGCAGGAAAGCTAATCGCGAACTCGTGCAGCAAGCCAGAAATGAGAAAGACCCCGACGACTGCAAATCGAATCCCAAAGCGGCTAAGTGCGGGCAGGAAGAAGAGCCGATCCATTTCCACGAACGGCCGATTCCATCTCCGGCTCCAGAAATCGGATAGGGACTTGGCGCGAAGGGGCGAATCAAATAGCGGCTGGACCTTCCATCCGAAAGCCTGGGCAAGGCCGCTGAGCATGTCGGAGAATCCAAAGTGGATGGCGAAAAGGATGGCGGCGATGGCAAGCCAAGTGGAGAGATTTGAGCCCAGATCACGGGAGAACAGAGCGATGAACCCAAGGGCTAAGATGCCAACAATCAGCCGGGCGAGGCCATACCCGAAGCGCGGACCATCGGCGACCGGTACCTGTCGGGCGCATTGGAAAGGTCGAGGATCGATTCCTGGCCAAAGGAAGTAAGCAATGTTGGTTGGGCTGGGCTGCTTGAGAATGGCGGCGACCTTGAACGCCATGAATAGGACGATTGTCGATGCAAGTAGACGCTCAGTCGGTGATAGACGCTCCGAAAGAACCAAGCTACCTAGGATCACGGCCAGTGGGATCAAAAGCGCTACGGTTGATCTTCGGGTCGAGTTCTCGGCGATCATCTACATAATCCTCGGTTGTATTGTAGCGTACTTTCAGAAATAATTGAAAGTTAGAAAACATGGATGTCTTTGTCTCACTGTTGGTGTGAATCCAGTGGGTTTTGATCCTCGAGCCAAGAGCCCAGCTGAACCGACCTCCACCCCTAGCCCCCTCCTCCATTTCCCAGGGAAACTCAGGCGGGCCCAGTTAGTAGCCGTGAAATGGAGGAGGGGGAATCATCGCCGACGTTGCATCAACTTGTTCCGACGCTTGTCTTGGCCTAAGCGGCCATCGCTCGTTCCAAGGATCTTGCGGAGCCCCTCGATCTCGTCTCGAACCTGGGCCGCTTTCTCAAACTCCATCGCCTTCGCCAAGTCCTTC
>JACMJO010000560.1 GCA_014380605.1 Fimbriimonadaceae bacterium
CCGGAATCCTCAACGCGACTTTCACGAAGTCCCGAGCCTCGATCTACGTCACTTCGGTTGACAAGAAGCCTCTCACCAGCAGTCGACGAATGCTCTTGGCCCACCTGACCGATGTTCAAAACTCGGGGGCGACCTTTACTGGCCAAGAGCGGAGCACGCTCACTGATTGGGGCACGCTTCCCCATTTGGTGAAGTTGGGCACTGCCGACGTGACGGTCCAAGTTCAATATCCCGCCTATATGCGCGTCTATCGACTGGATCTAACTGGCAGGCGACTCGGAACCGTGCCCATTACGAAGCTAACCGGAGCGATTAAGTTCACTGTGTCAACCAGAGACCCAGCCAGCGGCAACGGCGTCCTGTACTACGAACTGGTCAGCACGAAGTAAACGGCCTTGGTTTTCCTTTGAAGAAATAGCCTAAGCTATGCCCTGAAGTGGAAAGCCAATCCGTGTTTCAAAGGTGCCTTGAGGAACATCAATCGGTTTTGAACCAGCTTGATTCCCTTGAGGCAGATACCTCGCGGGCCGCGACAATCCTCGCGCAGGTCGTATCTGACGGCAAGACGATCCTCTTGGCGGGAAACGGCGGATCGGCATCGGATGCACAGCACATTGCGGGAGAGTTCGTCGGCCGTTTCCTAATGGAAAGGAAAGGCGCTTCTGCAATCGCGCTGGGAGCCAGCGATGCAAGCCTAACCTCGATCGCAAATGACTATGGATTTGAGCAAGTTTTCTCAAGACAAGTTGAAGCTTATCGCCATCATGCTGGGGCCTTAATCGCATACTCAACGAGCGGTAACAGCCCTAACATCCTTGCCGCCGCACAGTCGGCGAGGGAACTTGGGATCAAAGTCATCGGAATGACCGGATCAAGTGGCGGCACGCTCAAAGCGCTAACCGATGTTTGCCTTTGTGTCCCGAGTAACCACACTCCAAGAATTCAAGAAATTCACTCTATTCTTGGACATATCCTCTGCGAAATCGTCGAGCCAAATCTTGAGTAGTCCTGCCAAGATAGCTTTTCTGGACCGGGATGGGGTTCTCAATGTCGACCACAGCTACGTCTACCTCCCCGACCAATTCGAGTGGATGCCCCAAGCACAGGAGGCGATTAAGTGGCTCAGCGACCAAGACTACAAGGTCGTCATCGCGACTAACCAGTCCGGTGTCGGCAGAGGTCTCTATTCCGAGGCGGACGTGGTTTCACTTGGCGAATGGATGCAAGGTCAACTCTTGACAATTGGCGCGAAGATAGATGCCATCTACTTCTGCCCGCATCACCCCGACGACGCGGTCGGTATGTACAAAATAGACTGCGATTGCCGTAAGCCCAAACCAGGGATGCTTCTCCGCGGTCTTCAGGAGTTCAGGGCCCAGCCAGGCGATTGCTTCTTCCTCGGCGATAAAAAGACCGACATGGAAGCAGCCGAGGCAGCTGGGATCACCGGTGTTCTCTATGTTGGCGGTAGCGTGTTGGACGCGGTACGCCGCGTCGCTCGCACCCATCGATAAAGGGCGAACGCACCAGGAGGATACTCAAGCAGATATCTTCGCCAGAGTCGCCGTGGCTCTATTGCGAGTCGGAATAACCATTCCAAGCCGTATCTCTGCATCCACTTCGGAGCTCTCCGAGTGATTCCGGCTATCATCTCGAACGACCCGCCCACAGCAATAAAAACGCAACTTGGCAAATGTGGCCTAAGGAGTTCGATCATCTTCTCCTGCTTCGGACATCCGAGTGCGACGAAGACCACGGAACGCCCCTTCAGCTTTTCGGCTAGGTCACGAACCCAAGTCTCGTCTAGCTCGACTTTGCCATCGAAAATGAAGTAGTCGCCGGGATCTCTTCCTAGCTTCTTTAGTGCTGCCGCTGGAGTCACGCCTCCAACAATTCCCACCAAATGTGACTGAAGCTCTGCTATCAGCTTCGGCGTCAGATCCGCACCAGTCGTCCGATCAAGTTTTGCGAAGCGCGCGTCGAGCTTTCGACAGGCCACTAATACGGGCATGCCATCGGCCGTAAACACATCGGCGCCCTGCAAGAGTTCTTGAAACTGCGGGTCTCGTTGGCATCGCGAGACATAATCCAAGTTCAGGGTCGCGATCCAGTGTCCTTCGCCGCGCACGGACCAATCCACGACGAGGTCGCAGAGCTCCTCCACCGAAACGTGCCAGACGGGCAGGCCGTAAATCCTAACTTTAGGAACAGAATCCAAGTTTAGTAGGCGCCTTCGCCTTTCAACACCGCCAATGGTGTTTGTACCAGTATCTTAACGTCGGTCCAGAAGCTCATGTCCTGCATATATTTGTGGTCTAGCTCCATCCACTCCTCAAACGATAGATTACTACGTCCTTGGATTTGCCAGTAGCAGGTCATACCGGGCTTAATCGTTAAACGTTCCCGGGCGAACTCATCATACTGCTCCACCTCGCGTGGAACCGGCGGTCTTGGACCCACCATGCTCATTTCGCCCCGCACGACGTGGATTAACTGAGGCAACTCATCCAGGCTGAACTTCCTCATAAATCGACCAAGAGGGGTAATCCTTGGGTCGTTCCTCATCTTGAAGATCGGCCCATCCTTCTCATTGGATTCTAGTAGGCTGGCCAATCGTCGGTCCGCGTCTTGAAACATTGTGCGGAACTTGAGGAACTTAAAGGGCTTGCCGCACCTGCCAACGCGGGTCGATGCGTAAAAGATAGGTCCCCGGCTTGTCAACTTCACCAACAAGGCCAACACCAAAAAGAGGGGCAAGAGAAACGCGAGAAGAATAAGCGAGAATCCGAGATCGAACCCTCTCTTCCAGACCCGGTATCTCACGGGCTTACGCGGAATCATTTCTGCCTTGCTTATATTTACTGCATCGAACGCAGACTGCGTTTGCATGTCCTCTCTCCAATGGAATCAACTGGACTAGCCCGATGACTGCGGCGTCACTTAACAGCCCTAACTTAACCAGGATAACACAACCCTCTCTGAATAGATGTCAGGCAAAAATACCGTGTCGAGCTTTTTCTCTGAATCTTAATCAAATCGGGTGCAAATTCCATGCCAACGACGATGTCAGTTCCTATTCGACGGTAACCGATTTCGCGAGGTTCCGTGGCTGGTCGATTTCACACCCGTTTAGCCTCGCGACATGGTAAGCGAAGAGCTGAAGCGGGATGATCGACAGAATCGCGTTCAGGAACTCGAACGGGGTTGACGGCACCTTCACTGTTAGATCCGCCGCCCTTTGAACTGTAGTGTCATCTTGAGTTGTGATCCCGATAACCGTTCCGCCGCGAGCTTGCACTTCCTTCATATTGCTCACGACCTTGTCCAGCGTCGTAGGGTCGGTTGCGCCAAAGACGGAGACCACGCCCGGTTGAACCAATGCCAAAGGACCATGCTTCATTTCGCCCGCTGGGGATTCTTGGGTCGGTACATACGCGATCTCCTTTAGCTTGAGCGCAGCCTCAAGCGCTACTGCGGCATCCGCTCCACGGCCCAGGAAGAAGCAAAGCGGCATGTTCTTGCACTGCTCGGCGATCCCTTGCATTTGGCCATCTAATTCCAATGCGGCTCGGGCCTTCTCAGGAAGCCGATGAAGCTCTTCAATCCACTCCTCAATTCGAATTCCCGGGGCTTCTTGGACTTGTGCAATGTACAAAGCAAGGGTCGTGAGGACAAGGACTTGGGCCGTATAGGCTTTCGTGCTGGCCACGCTGATCTCCGGCCCAGCCTGGGTGAAAATCGTTCGATCGCACTCCCTGGCGATGCTGGAGCCAATTACGTTCACGATCCCAAGGGTCCGAATCCTTCGCGACTTGCAAAGGCGGAGCGCCGCCAATGTATCTGCTGTCTCTCCCGACTGGCTGATAAAGATGGCGAGCGACTTGGGCGAAA
>JACMJO010000561.1 GCA_014380605.1 Fimbriimonadaceae bacterium
CGAGTCCGCAATTCTCCGGCTTGATCGCTTTGATGGCGATATGTGCGATGTTCCTTCAGAAGCAACAGCGTCCGGTCGAGGAGGTGGTGGCTGAGCGAGTTGAATCGGAACCAATTTCGAGCCGGCAGAGGTTGACCTGGGTCCTATTAGCTGCAGTTCCGTCGAGCTTGTTACTTGGCGTGACGAACTACATGACGACAAACCTTGCTCCAATGCCGTTGCTGTGGATCGTGCCGCTCACGATCTACCTGATCACATTCATCGTGGCTTTCGCTCGGAAGCAGTGGGTCAAGTCGGCGGTCTGGGCTCGGATTCTTCCCTTGGTCGTCACCCCGCTGGCACTGGTAATGATTCTGGAGGCGACCGAGCCGATGATGATTCTCGCCGCCATGCACTTATTGGCCTTCACGATAGCGGCCCTGATGTGCCACACCCGCTTGGTCGAAACCCGACCAAGCGCAAGCAAGCTAACGGAATTCTATGTCTGGCTTTCGGTTGGCGGAGCCATTGGCGGCCTGTTCAACGCACTGCTTGCCCCAACTATATTCAGCACCCTCGCCGAGTATCCGATCGCCCTCATTGCGGCATGCTTGATCAGGCCCGCCCGAGTCGACAAAGCGCCGAGATTAAGGTTGGACATAGCCTTTGCCCTTGGAATGCTTGTCGTCGTCATTTGCTTGGGATTTATCGTTCGCGAACTGGGAATGCCTCCTTCGCAGGCTCGAACCGCGCTCGTTATCGGCTTGCCCGCGATTCTATGCTTCCTAATGGTCGATCATCCGATTCGATATGGACTGATGATTGGCGCGGTCTTCCTAGGCTCTAACTTGATGCAGACCAGTTCGGCGGGGACTATCGCCTACACGGGACGGAGCTTTTTCGGGGTCCATCGGGTGGTCTACACCAGTAAGGGCAGGTTCCACGAACTTGTACACGGAAACACGCTCCACGGCATCCAGGACACGCTCAACCCTGGAGAGCCTAAGACGTACTACACGCGAAACGGCCCGGTCGGTCAAGTATTCGAGGCCTATCCTAATCTTCCCCATGTCGCCCTGGTAGGAATGGGAGTAGGCTCGTGTGCCGCTTATGGTCGGCCGGGGCAGAAGTTGACATACTTTGAGATCGATCCGGTCGTGGATCAGATCGCTAAAGACCCCAAGCATTTCACGTTCCTTCGGGACACCAAGGCGGACCTGGATGTGGTTCTTGGAGACGCCAGGCTTACACTGGGGCGTCAAGACGGTCCTTACAATCTGATCGCCTTGGATGCGTTTAGCTCGGATTCGATCCCGATCCACCTCCTGACTAAGGAAGCGGTTGCGATGTATCTCTCCAAGCTCACCCCAGATGGCTTTTTGGCATTTCATATTTCCAATCGGTATCTCCAACTTGAACCGATCTTGGCCAAGCTCGCCGAGAGCCTGAATATGGTTGCCTATTCGTTGGTGGACGCGCCGACCGACGAGGAAACTCGGGTTGGCAAAAGACCCTCCCACTGGATGGTTTTGGCTCGCTCGAAGGCGGATGTTGCCAAGCTTGTGGATCAGTCGGCTTGGCAGTTGTCACCGCCTGATCCCTCCACTCCGATTTGGACGGACGACTACTCAAACATCCTAAGCGCGTATGATCCGGACTAATCAGCCGGGATTGTCATGACTTTGGCTTGTAGAACCTTACGTAGTCGATCTCATATCGGTGCGGGAACAGGCTCTCATCGATACCCTTCTGACCTCCCCACCCACCGCCGATCGCCAAGTTCATGATCAGATACTGGGGCTTGTCAAAGGGCCACTTGTCCTCACCCGCGCCCGCTTCCTTGCGAAAAACGAAGTACCGCGTGTCGTTGAAGAAGAACTCCATCCGATCCGGATACCACTCCACCGCGTAGACGTTAAAGGCTTTCCAGGGCTCGCCACCATCGATGTTGTTCCCCTTTCCCGTTCCCTTCGTGTGGTTATAGGCATGCACGTGGATGTTCGCGTGAACCCGTTTGGGGTCAAACCCGACGTTCTCTAGAATGTCGATCTCGCCGCACCTCGGCCACCCGGCTTTGCCAATGTTGGTCCCTAAAGTCCAAATCGCGGGCCACGTGCCTCGACCAGTTGGAACCTTGGCCCGAGCTTCGATTCGTCCGTACAGGAGCTCATGACGCCCGCTCGTGGTCAGACTAGCCGACGTGATCTTGTTGCCGTTCCAGTTGTCTTTTCGCGCCTCGATGACTAACTTGCCATCCTCGATTCGGGCATTTTCGCGTCGATCATCGGTGTAGTACTGTGCTTCTCCGTTCCGCAGATGGCCCTTCTCGTACGTCCAGTTCCGCGGGTCCGGAGCCGTACCGCGATTGAACTCATCCGACCATTCAAGTTTCCACTTGCTCGGATCAAATGCCTTCTTAATGCCAACCGTATCAGACGTTCCACTGAGACCTTGCGGTCCAGAGACCATCACAGCAACTCCAATCAACCCAACGATCATGAGATTCTCCTAACGCGGCACCGTAAACGTTACCCAGGGTTGAGCCTTGATGTCTTTGAGCCAAGGGCCAGAAACAGCGCGCTGGTTGGGATACTTCTTGAAGTAGTCCGCGGCGATGAGCTCAGAGCCGTCGGGAATGCCCATCCGCGCCCAGATCGACATCTTCATGACAGAGTCCGACGTCGCGACTCTGGCATTGGTGGCTCCGTGCAAGGCACCGTAGATGTCCGACCGACCACATAGCGTTGCGTCGCTGGCGCCTTGCTTACCCGTCACTTCGTTGAAGGTATCGCCGAGAAACTGCTGAGCCTTAGCGGCATCGATTTGGCCTTTGTTTTGGGCCATTAGGGTGCCCCATCGTTGTTTGCGGGCCATGCAGCCGTTCTGAGCTGGATTCGGATTGAACCAAGTCACTTCCTCTTTGATCAGCTTGGGGTCCTCTGGGTAGTTGGCGCCTACGTAGGCTCCGTCCTTGGTGCGGTTGAATATAACGTTCTTCAATCCCAGCTCCAGCTTGCCGATTTCGCCCGTTTTGGCGTCGCCCATCAACCAGGTATTGGCATAGCCACCGTTGTTGCCGATCTTGAAGATGCTCACCATTTCGTCGAGGTTGTTCGCGTATTGGATCGACTTCCGCATGCGCATGAACTCAGGAAGACCATTGGGATCGAAGCCGTGAAAGCCGCTGATCGTGGTCTCGCAGAGCATAAGGCCCGCTGAGTTGATGGCAAAGTCGCTTCCGCTATGGATCATTCCGGCTAGCGCGTCCATGAGAATTCGGTTGCCCTTTGCGGGTTTGATGTCGAGCATGACGTTGAACCGCTGGCCGATGATATAGCCCCACCAGAGGTTGTGGCCCATCACGATCTTGCCGTCCTTGGTCATGCTGCCCGTGGCAACGAACGCGCTGCAGGATTCCTTCGCGCCGCTTTCCCGCTGTCCACCTCTTTGGGCTTTCTGCCAGGGCAAGTAGTACCCGCCCAGTTCGATGTGGGCATTGAAGGCCAATACATCCCACACGTCGACCTTGATGCCCTTTGCGGTCAGGCCCTCAGTCATTCCTTGTAATTCTTCGCGATACTCCTGGTCGAGCTTCTCCCAAAAGAGCTTCTTCGCTTCCTCGCGGTACCAGTTCCAATCCTTCTCGCCCAGGTCCGTGGCCTTGAGGGCTTTGTGGGCGTCGTCGATTTCGGGGGCGAGCAAGTAGCCGTATTGGAATCCGACGGTTCTCGGCTTACCTTCCAGATGAGCATACACCCAGCCAGCCTTTTCGTAGCGATAGGCTTTCGCAAGGCGCACATCTTGCGGCTGGATTTGAAGGAGCGCAATCGCGCCCAAGAGGAGGAGCATTTGTTTAGAATACGACGCTTAAGGCATCCACGTGTTAGCCTCGGCAGCAATTGCGCCTGCATAGCGGGCGCTCGCACCCAAACTTCCCTGAATCAAATTCCTCGCCGATTCACCCATCTTCTCGCGCTTGTCGGGATGATCCATGAGGTCTTTCACGGCCCGTGTCAAGTCGCCCCGCTGTGAGCAAACGATCGTCGCGCCGGCATGCGCCGCCGAGTCAGCAGCATCCCGAAAGTTCTGCATATGGGGACCGTGGATAACGGGGACGCCGTGGGCGAGGGGTTGGATCAGGTTTTGACCCCCGAGGTTGGAGAAGCCGCCGCCGACAATCGCAATGTCCGCTACTGCATAAACCTTTGCTAATTCCCCATAAGTGTCCAAGATCATGTATCCGCAGGTCTCGCCTTGTGATCGCAAGCCAAAGGCTCCGACCGCCGTGGCCACGTACTGCGACAACGGCTCGCTTCGCTCAAGATGCCGGGGCGCGTGGATTACCTGAATTCGATCCATCAAGGGTTTCAACTCGTCGACGACATATTTTTCTTCCGCCTCATCGCGGGTAGAGCCTATGACAACGGTGATCTTATCCGGCGACAGTCCCAAGTCCCGGCGCAGTTGCGAAGCGTCCGCATCTATACCTTCCACCGCTTGGTCGAACTTGCTATTCCCCAAAACTTCAACGTTCTGCCCCCCAAGCTCCTTTATTCGCTCTGCGTCCGTCTCCGTCTGCATCAAGCACCGATCCATCTCCTTCAGTAAGGCTCGATAGAAGAAGGCGATGCGCTTAGACCTAGGAAAGGAACGGTCGCTGATTCGGCCATTCACCAGGAGCGTTCGCGCACCGAACACCTTAGCCGCCCAAAGGAAGTTGAACCAAAGCTCCGTCTCCATCACAACGACTACCGATGGGCGGACTCGCTGCATGGCAGACAGTTGGAACCGAGCCACGTCGATTGGCATGTAGATAAGGTGATCGAACAACCCCTCCGCCTTTTCCCGAGCAGTTTGGTGTCCACTGCTCGTAGTCACACTGAGGACGATCTCATAGTCCGGAAGTCTTGCTTTGATCTCCCTGAGGATCGGCATAGAGGCCACCACCTCGCCAACGGAGACGGCGTGGAACCAGATTCGCTTGCCATCTTTGCGAGCAGGGAGGTCGATGTTCCCCTGCCTTTCCTTCCAGTTGGGCTGCTCACTCCGCTTCCGAGCGCGCCACCACATCCAAGGAACCCAAATGGGGGATAGAAGGAGAATCAGGACATTGTAAATCCAGTACAAGCTAGACCTCGAAAACCTTGCTTGTTACAAGTTCATAGGCTTGCACATACTTCGCTCTCGTGTTCGCGACGACCTCTGGCGGAAGGGTTGGGCCGGGGGGTTGCTTGTTCCAGTTGAGGGTCTCCAGATAGTCCCGGACATACTGCTTGTCGTAGCTGGGCTGGGCATGGCCCGGATCATAGGAAGCGGCATCCCAATACCTTGACGAATCCGGCGTCAACGCTTCGTCGATTAGGATGATGCCGTCGTCGGTCGCCCCAAACTCAAACTTGGTGTCCGCCAAGATCAACCCTTTAGACAAAGCATGCTCAGCGGCCCGGTTGTAGAGTTCCAGCGTCCACTCCTTGACCAATTCCGCCGTCTCCCAGCCAACCCTATCGACCGCCTGGGAGAACGAGATATTCTCGTCGTGACCCTCCTCGGCTTTGGTGGCAGGAGTAAAGATCGGCTCGGGCAAGGGTGAGCTTTCCCTTAACCCATATGGCAAGTCTAAGTCGTGAATATCGCTGCCGAAGGCTCGATACTCCTTGAACAACGAACCCGAAATGTAGCCGCGAGCGACGCACTCGATAGTTAGCGGCTTTGCCTTTTTTGCCAGCATCGCCCGACCGGCCAACTCGGGCTGGGGACTCGGGCAATGACGGGCGATCTCGCCATCATCGATCGATAGGACATGGTTGGGGCAGACGTCGGCGAGTTGCTCGAACCAAAAGGTGCTCATCTGGTTCAGGATGCAGCCCTTATCGGGAATTCCATTGGCCATCACAACGTCGAACGCCGAGATACGATCGGTCGCCACGATGAGCATCGACTCGCCCAGATCGTAGACTTCGCGGACCTTGCCGATACGAGGAGCAGGGAGACCGTGGAGAGCCGTATGAAGTAGCTCGGGCATGCCGCAGATTATGGCGGCTTAGAGCGATCCGATGCCGATGACGATGACGGCGACCCCGGCGGACTTAGCAGACCGAGCCATCCCTAGGCCTTGAGTGAGTTTTTGAATCTCTTCTCTGACAACGACGACTTCGGTCGCATCGTCCTCGTACTTCTCTTTTAGCTCTGCTTCCTTGGCTCGAAGATCGCGAATCCGGCCTGAGATCATGCCAGATACTCGATCGGCGCGTTCGGAGACCGAGCCATCCCAACGATCTGCGCCGCCCACACCCGCCGAACTGAGCCGAGACAGTACCGATGAAACTGAACTAGCGGGTACGGTCGCAACGATCTGGACGCCGATCACGCTTCCAGACAGGTTGTAGTGTTGGGCCGTGCGCACGCTGGCTCCCGCACCCTGCAATGCAGACGTAATTGCAGTAGCGTCTCCTTCGGGATCGGGGCCACTTGCCCTACCCGTTACCAAAATGGCATCCGAACTCTTTGGAGGATTTGAAGGAGGTCCAACCTGTCCTGTCGGCGATTGGCCATTTGGCAACTCCGTGCCGGGTGGAGGCGGGTCGCCCGGCTTCCAGCCGTCGGGCATTGGCGTTTGGCCAATAATCGCCCCGCTAAACGGATTCAGAGGCGATGAATCAGATGGTGGCCCAGATGTCGTTCCCTTTGGAACATCCGTCTTGCTTACAACTTTTTCAGGATCAAGGACGCCAGCAGGAGGCTCCGTATAGAGCGACTGGGCAGGCGTTGTCGGTTTGTTTAGCGGGATCACAACCAGCTTTTCAGCTTCAGGCTTTGCGAACCATTCGGGCGCAAACTTCACGGCCGCGAGCACTGCGACCGCGCCAAGCAAGGAACAACACACCGCGACCACGCCCATCGTCATCGACCGACGACGATAGTAGTTCTCCTCCTTAAAAAGCTCAACCGCCAATACGGCAGGCTCAAGGGGTTCGCGTTCCATACCTATTGTCTATTTTGACGCGCAAAGATCGGGCCGTTAGCCGGAGTTTTCCAAATCGAGGTGGCGCCAGTGAGTCTTTTGCGCCAAACAAGGATAGTTGTTGATGCCGTCTTCCTTGCATCAAGACTAGGATTTGTCCTTAACCAGTGACGTCATCGATATTCTGACCGAAATTAAAGGCAAGCCAGGTATTCCAAACTACACGCCGACTTACCGCGGAGTGATAGACCCCTGATCCTTCGGCTGGGTGGCGATCGCAAACTTCGCTACCCCAG
>JACMJO010000043.1 GCA_014380605.1 Fimbriimonadaceae bacterium
AAGCAATCCGATCATCCCTCATATCGAGGCCGAGAACCGCGATCCGAAGGTGTTTTGGCATGAACCCACCAAGAACTGGATCATGGCGCTGTATCTGAACCAGGATAGATACACCATCTTCTGCTCCCACAACCTGATCTCATGGGCAAGGGCGGGGAACGTCTCCATTCCCGGCGATGGAGAGTGTCCAGATATGTTCGAACTGCCGATCGATGGCGATCCCAAAAATAAAAAGTGGGTGTTTTGGGGAGCCGCAGGCAACTATCGCCTGGGAAGTTTTGATGGCTATCAGTTCAAGCCGGAAACCGATGCGCTGGATTCCAACTTCGGACCGAACGCTTATGCCGCTCAGACTTACTCCGATGCGCCCAAAGGTCGTCGCATCCAAATCTCCTGGATGCGGGGAGGCAACTACCCTGGGATGCCCTTTAACCAGCAGATGACGGTCCCCCTGGAGCTCACTCTGATATCGACCGCGGTCGGCCCGAGAATCTCCATCCTCCCGATTCGGGAAGCGATCAAACTGCGAAAGGGAGAGTTAGCGGCGAGTTTTGGCGAAGTAAAAACTTCCTCCGATCTGCTAGAAGTCCGGGCTACTTTAAGTGCGAAGAGCGATGCTTCCCTCAAGGTTGGGGAGCACGAGATTCGGTACGACGCCGAGACCAAGACGATCCACTGTTTGGGCCGAAGTGCACAGCTGGTGAGCGGAAAGGAGGAGTTTGATCTGATCGTCTACCGGGACCGGACTTCGATCGAGATCTTTGCCGACTCTGGGTTGGTGTCGATGCCGTTTTGCTTCGTTCCCACCAAGCCAATCGATGGCGCGGAGTTAGTTGGCGGGCAACAGTTGAGGGTTTACGAACTCAAGCCGACCCTGCGCTAGCGTTGGCGTTTGCTCCGCATGGCTGGAAGTTGTTGGAGGCCCTGGTCCAATAGGAACTTCTCATACTCCTCGCTTCCCAATCCCACCAAGGCAACCCGGCCGTCGGCATCAAAGTGAAATCCCCAGCCCCACCGCTTCGCGAGCGCCGATGCTCTTAGGCAGGCATGGGAGACCGCGAAATACTCTTGCCTGGCATCTTCGATCTCATCTTTGGAGATTCCCTTGTGGGCCACATGAGCGGCAAACTGAAATTCGTCATGGGTGTATCGATACGGGTTTGGCAAAAGTAATTCGTACTCCCAACACGCCTGGGTCTTGACTTCGTTCCTCAGGATGGGTTCGGTGGCAGTCTGAGCCGGGCAATCGGCGGCTACCCTGATAAATGCGTTTCTATAGGAATCCACTTGAGCAAGGTTAACCGATGTACGCGCTAGTGGATCGGGAAACGACCACACAGAGAGTGAACCTCTTCCCTCACCTGCCCAATCACTGCCTCATCCTCGATCGACCGGATCACCCGTGAAATCAGGAACGCAACTTCTGCCATCTCGCCCTCGCCCATGCCTCGAGTCGTCAACGCTGGAGTCCCTAATCTAATCCCCGAGGTAATCAACGGCGACTTGTCGTCGAACGGTACGGCGTTCTTGTTGCAAGTGATCGAAGCCTTATCTAGCGCGATCTGAGCCGCCTTGCCGGTGACGTTCTTATTGCGGAGGTCGAGAAGCATCAAGTGGTTGTCGGTGCCTCCGCTGACGATGTCGAAGCCATCGGCCATCAAAGCATCCGCCAATGCCTTCGCGTTCTTAATGATTTTGGCGGTGTACTCGGTGAAGGAGGGCTGCAGGTTCTCCGCGAACCCGACGGCCTTGGCGGCGATGACATGCATAAACGGGCCACCCTGGACGCCGGGGATCACCATGCTGTCCAAAAGCTCGGACATCATCTTGGTTCGGCCGCTCTTGGGGGCAACGATCCCAAACGGGTTCTCGAAATCTTTTCCGAGCAGGATAATGCCACCGCGCGGTCCGCGCAGGGTTTTGTGAGTGGTTGAGGTCACGACGTGGCAGTGCGGGATTGGACTTTGCAAGTGGCCCTTGGCGATGAGGCCGGCGGGGTGGGCGATGTCGGCGAATAGGAATGCCCCTACCGAATCCGCGATTTCGCGAAACGCCTTGAAATCGATCTCGCGAGAGTAGGCAGAGGCGCCTACCGTAATCATCTTCGGCTTGACCTCCTTGGCCTTGTCTGCGATCTGGTTGTAGTCCAGGCGTTGGGTCTTGGGGTCTATGCCGTAGGGAGTGAAGTCGTAGAACTTGCCGCTGAAGTTCACGGGCGAGCCGTGGGTCAAGTGTCCGCCGTGGCTCAAGTCCATCCCCATCACCTTGTCGCCCAGCTTGATGAAGGTGAAGTAGACCGCCATATTCGCTTGGCTGCCAGAATGGGGCTGAACGTTGGCGTACTCGGCGCCAAACAACTCCTTCACCCGCTCTCGGGCTAGGTTCTCGACCTCGTCAACAACCTCGCAGCCTCCGTAGTAGCGATTGCCGGGATAGCCTTCAGCGTACTTGTCCGTCAGCACGCTCATCATCGCCTCGCGAACGGCGGTGCTGGCGATGTTCTCGCTGGCGATGAGTTCCAGGTTGTGGCCCTGCCTAACCTCCTCCTTCTTGATGAGTTCCGCAATCGATGGGTCTGCAGAAGTCAAAGGCTGTCGATGGGGGTTGGCGGTTGCAGAAGACATTCCCCATTTTGGCACGAGGCGTGATACAATCAGGTTGCGCTTCGAGGGCGCAGCCGGGTCCGCGGGCAGGGTTGAACCCACCTCCATAACTGAATCGATAGACAAACACCTTTGTGTTGCCTGGTCGCGGACCGCAGGTCGCAATGCATGGAGGTTATATGTCGAAGCAATTGCCCGAACGGGCCAATCTGGAGCATCTGAAGAAGCAGGCGAGGGACCTGTTGGAAGCTCTTTCCCGCAGTGAATCGGATGCGGTTGAAACCGTCGCCCGCTACTTCCCTTCTCAGCACAAGGTCGGCTTGAACGATGCTCAGCTTGTGATTGCCCGGGAGTACGGGTTTGAGAACTGGGTGAAGCTCAAGGATCATGTTGAGAAACCGTCGTCATCGGTGGTCGAGCAGTTCAGGCACGCCGTGGATGAAAGCGATCTGGACACGGCCAGGTCTCTTTGGTCAACTCATCGCGAGGTTCTCCAAAGAGATATTGTCTGCGCGCTGCGCGCCGGCGATGCCGGGGCCATCGGCACGATGGGGGAGGGGAATCCAGTTTTCGCAAATCAAGCGATCCCGCCCCACGACCAACCGCCGCTTCACTACGTGTGCTTCTCCCAACTCGTGAAGCTCCCCGAGTTCGAGGCAGGGCTGGTGGAGACCGCTCGCATCCTCATACAAAGTGGCGCAAACCCAAGCACGATCGTTCAGCGAGATTGGGGGCCAGAGTCAGCACTCTATGGCGCAGCGGGAGTCCTGAACCACCCCGGGCTCACAAAGGTCCTTCTGGATGCAGGAGCCAGGACCGACGATGGTGAGGCTCTGTACCACTCCAGCGATCACCCCGGCCGCCACGAGTGCACACGGCTAATCCTGGAGGCCGGCGTCAATCAAACCGACTTGGATTGGTGCTTCAAACACCAACTTGACCATGATTCCTTGGAGGGAATCAAGTTGTTCCTTGATCACGGCGCAGATCCCAACGACCCTCGCGCCCGAACCGCACTGAGCCACGCGATTCTGCGCGGACAGTCGCTGGAGGTCTTGCAGCTATTGGTAGAGCGAGGTGCCGATCTGGAGGCACAGGATGAGGATGGCACCACTCCGTATGCCATGGCTCGCAGGCTGGGCAATCTGGAGGTCGCAGAGTTGTTGGTCAATTTAGGCGCAAGACCGGAGCTCACCGCAAGGGATGAGATTCTTGCGGCAGCTGCGGATGGCGACATGGACCGCGTTCGAGCCCTTGCCACAGCTAATCCAGAGGCAGTTGGGGAAATCACCGACCATGGTCGCCAACCAAACGATGGCCTCACAGGAGGTTTATCCGGGCAGGCGCTTCATAACATGGCAAGGCTTGGACACATAAAGGGTCTCCAAGCCCTCCTTGACTTGGGCTTAGATATCGACTTGGTTAACCAGTGGAATGAGACTGCGCTTCACTGGGCGTCGGTTGCCGGTCGGCCCGAGGCTATCCGACTGCTGCTGGAACGTGGCGCACGGACCGACATCGAGGAGTCCAACTTCAAAAGCGATGCCTTTGGGTGGCTCTGCTGGGGCTCACAGAATTGGAACGAGAAGCATGGCGACTATCCGAAAGCCGCCCGCGCGTTCCTTGACTTTGGGTTTGATCCTGGCAAGGGCCGAACCGCTGCTCCAGACTTGATGGCGGTCTGGGCGTAACAGAAAATGCCCCGCAGTCGCCTGACTGCGGGGCTTTCAAAATTGGCGAAACAGGCTACTTCTTGCCCTGGTTCTGCATTTGGTTGCCGTAGCGTCGCATAAACTTCTCAACGCGGCCAGCAGTGTCGACCAGTCGCTTCTGACCCGTGTAGAACGGATGGCTGAAGGCGCTGATTTCGCAGTTCACGATGTAATGCTCCACGCCATTGACGACCTTGGTATTGTTGGTCTTGTTGGTGGAAATTCCTGTCCACTCGTGCTCGCCATCTACGAACAGAACCGGATATGTAGCTGGATGGGTGCCTTTCTTCATTACTAAACCTGTGAACCGAACGCAAATTGTGGCATAAGAAGCATGGAGATCGCAAGAGATGGGCCCATTTCAACCGACAATCGAGTCTAGTTCCATGGATGGTATCGAGTTTCACCAGCTTGTTCGCACCTTTCAAAACGTTGAGGCCCTGCCTCAGCTTCCGGATTCAGCAATCCGACTCGTGCAAGCCTGCGACGACGATGACGCCACGATTCACGATGCAGAAGTCGTAGTCGCCAGTGATCCCGGCCTGACGGCCATGGTAATCAGGACCGCGTCTACCGCGCGATTCATGAGCATGGGTGGCCCAGCCACGACGGTAAGCGCCAGCGTGATGAGGCTAGGACTACGAGCCCTCAAGTCCTTAGCAATGACTCACGCTTTCCGCACCCTGCTTAACCAGCGACACGAGAGCGACTGCTACGAAGCCGCGAGATTTGCTAAACACAGCGTCTTTACGGGCATCGCCACCCAGTATCTGTTTGATCGGGAATACGGTAGCCGTGGCCATGATCTTGAGGAAGTGTTCACATTTGGGCTCCTTCACGACTTGGGAACCTGCCTGTTCGCGAACGTCGCGCCCGGACTGTTCGATGAATGTTGGCAACGTGCCGAGCGCAACAGCACCACTTTTGATGCCGCATTCCACTCGACTTACAACGAACCGCTTGCCACGCTGGGATGGGCCGCCGCATCGGCTTGGAATCTGCCCGAAATCTTTGTAGAGTTCCTTCACACCCGATCTCAAAGAGACGAGCCATCGGACCTGCAGGCGGTCGAGGATATCGTAGCCACTGCGGAGGTCTTCGCCCCTACGTTCGGCTATGCCCTTG
>JACMJO010000562.1 GCA_014380605.1 Fimbriimonadaceae bacterium
CACCGTTCAACATCATTCCTGAACTGGCAAAATTGCCAAAGGTTTTGCTTCCGCCAAGCGGTACCGGCCTAACGCCATCACTCCAAAACTATTGGGTGGTCATCCATCCGCCCACGATATTCCTGGGGTTCGGGTCATTGACCGTCCTATTCTGCTGGTCGATCGCCGCCATGTTGGAGCGCAACCCGCTCGACTGGGCCAAAATGGTCCGCCCGTGGGCCATAGTCTCGACCTCCATTCTTGGCCTCGGCCTAATGATGGGTGGATTTTGGGCTTACGAGACGCTTGGGTGGGGTGGCTTTTGGGCATGGGACCCCGTCGAGAACGTCAGCTTCGTTCCCTGGATTCTCGGCGTCTGTCTGATCCATGGGCTCATCATCCAAGCAGCGCGAGGCAGGTACATTGGGGCGAACCTGATTCTAGGCGGACTCCCCTTCATCGCCTTTGTCTATGGCACCTTCCTCACCCGCTCCGGCTTCCTTGGGGATTCCAGCGTTCACAGTTTTGCCGAGATGCAAAGGGGTGCCCTCTGGGTGCTGGTTGGCCTTGGTCTGATCGCCCTAATCTCGTTCTTTTCCATCTATGTCACTCGTGGTAGGCAATTGGGACGAGAGTTCGCAACCGGAAAAACGCCAGAGAGCGTGAACCGGGAAGGGATGTACCACTCGGGCATCCTGCTTCTAAGCGGCTTCGGAGCCGCCACCGCCATCGGCATGAGCATGCCCTTCTTGAGTTCAGTAATCTTTAAGAAGAACGTTGCGATCGAGCCATGGCTTTACCATCAGGTTCTAAGCTGGGCCTACATCCCGATTATCCTTCTCATCGCCCTGGTGCCGTTTACGTCCTGGCGGTCGATGACTTGGAAAGCCCTGATCAACCGGGTGCTCAACATCCTCACAATCAGCGTCGGGCTGACTGGTCTTGCCCTTCTATTCATCCGCCATCCCGACTGGGGGATCGCCGCCGACCCTGCCAAGACCACGGTCATTGCCGGGTTCTTGAGCGTTCCCACCACGTTCTGGGTCGCCTTCCTGATGTTCCTATCTCTATTCGCCGCCATTTCCAACATCTGGCGACTCATCGAGACCGTCCGAAAGTCGCCGATGTCCATCGGCGGGTTTGTGGCCCACCTTGGCCTTGCCGTCTTTATGGCCGGAATGGTTCTATCCAGCGGCCTGGAGAAGCGACAGCAGGTTCAAGTCCAGCGATCTCGGCCCAGCCAAGCATTGGGGTATCTGATCTCCCTTAAGGCCGATCCCAATCCAGAGAAGCTCTTCGATCGGGAAAACAAGGTGGAATTCGACGTTAAGGGTCCCGACGGTAGTTTCACGGCACGTCCTGGCCTGTATTACACCGATTCAGGAGAGGGTCCCAAACCCATGGTTTGGCCCCACATCCAACGATATGGCACCCACGACGTCTACTTCACGCTTGGCGCTCCGGCCATGAATTTCTGGGACCAACCTCAATTCTTCAAACCTGGCGAGACCAAGAAGATCAAAGACGTTACCGTCACCTACCACGGATACGAGCTGATGGGCGAACCCGGTGCTCCGGGCGCCAAGTTTATCGGAAAAGTCTCGATCGCTTACGAGGATGTAAAGTTCAACACCAATCCGATCTTCGCGATTGGGCAAGAGCCCACGATGCCGGTAGCCGGTGAGTTCCGGGTCATGATGAGCCGCATCGACGCCGCCACCAAAGGCGCCGAAATCCAACTTTATTTTGCTGAGGCCATCTACCCCATCGACCTATACTACAAGCCGATGACGGGCCTGGTCTGGGCAGGCGCAGGTATCCTTTTCCTCGGAGGACTGATGGCCGCGTTCTACCGTAGGCCGCGAACTCCCAAGGGGCCTGAACCACTCGAGTACGAGCCTGTTTTGGAACCTGAACCAATCAAAGAAGATGCGCCTGCTCCAGTTGCTTAAGTCGAAGCTCCATCACGCCCGCGTGACCTATGCCAACCCCGACTACGTCGGCAGCATCGAGATCGATGGGGACCTGATGAAGTACGTCGGAATCCAAGACGGGGAGATGGTCCAAATTTGGGCCGTCGACCACACCTCCCGTCTGAACACCTACGCCTTTGCCGGGCCAAAAGGCGTCGTTGGCCTGAATGGCGGAGCCGCCCGGTTCTTCAACGCCGGTGATCGGCTCATCATCTGCGCGTTCACCTGGACCGATGAGGAAGTAGTGCCTAAAATCGTCTTACTAGGCGAGAATAACGAGATCGTGCGCGATATGACGCCGTATTCGACGGTGGGATAGTTTCGAGTTTCGAGTTGCGAGTTTCGAGTTGGCGACAGGGGCTAGAATTCTGCAATGCGAACAGGACCGCTCTACAATCGCACAAAGCAGTTTGCCGTTGACACTGTGGGCTTCGCTGCAACCTGCGAGAGGTCGCTTGTAAAAGACATCCTGATAAGGCAACTAGTAAGAAGTGGCACAAGCGTAGGCGCAAACTATCGGGCAGCCTTTCGGGCTCGCTCAAACGCCGAATGTATCGCAAAACTTGGGTTCGTCGAAGAAGAGGCAGACGAAACGATTTAC
>JACMJO010000563.1 GCA_014380605.1 Fimbriimonadaceae bacterium
ACAACCTTATCGATGCTGCTGATCACCCCGCCCACACCGGCGAGAAGCGGCTGATGCAGGAGAACGTACACCAAAGCAAAGCCGGCGACGATCGAAGGCAGAAGCGCCTTGTACTTGTGCTTTTGATGTTCGTTGTAGATCACGCACTGCTTGCAGCGTTCTCGTTTCTGGTTGTACGTGAGCTTGTGGTTGTGGGGAATCATCGCGGCGGCGGCAACTGCATCCTTGGGGATGAGCTTGCTTTCCATCGCATTCCGAATGACCGACTCCTCGCACATGCAACCGACCTGCTCTTTCCAGCAGGTTCTCTTCGCGTGGTAGATCGGGCACTTGTCCCGAACGAACTTGCGGCAGTAGGGAAGTTGCCAGCATTTGCCAAGGAACACGTTCTGCCGGTCCGACTCTTCCTTGATCCCCTTTCCGTACTTGAGTTGATCGGCTTTGGCGCCTTGTTGGGCACGGAGCTTGATTCGGTTGGCAATGTCGAAGACGAGCACAAAAATCCCCAAAATGCCAAGGACAAGTCCGCCGTTCTGAACGGTGCCAAGGGCGTTTTGTACAACCTTGTTGTCAGCTTGGACGCCAGCCGCGCTGGTGAGGATCAGAGGGGAGAAGTACAGTAGACCGGCAACTAGGAGCAGTAATCCGCCGAGAAGCTCCTCACCCCAAAAAAGAAACGAGGCCCCAACTCCGGCCGCCAGCAATCCGCTTATGATCAGCTTCTGAAAGAGGTCGATATTGCTTAAGGCTTGGGCTTCGCTCGCCTGGACCGCGCCGCCGCTAAACGCCATCGCCGTATAGATGCAGAATGCCGCCGCCCCTAAACCTAAGGCTAGGCCAAGATAGAAAAGAAGCCGTGCGGCTCCGGTGAGAAACTCATGGAAAGCCTCGGCAATGCCGCGATCTGAACCGGATCCGCGTTGACTCATAAAGAACTACTTCTTGACGCGCTCCACGTAGTCGTCAGTTCGCGTATCTACCCTGATCATGTCCCCTAGATTGATATGGAAAGGAACCTGGACCGTGGCGCCCGATTCGAGCTTGGCAGGTTTAGTGCTCCCGCCGCTCACCGTGTCACCTTTGTAGCCCGGGTCGGTTTCGACCACTTCCTGCTCGACAAAATTGGGAAGTTCGTAGCCAAGCGTTTCGCCATTGGCAACAAGGCTGGTGATCTCCATATCCTCTTTGAGGTACCGAGATTGGTCGCCAAGGGTTTCCGGGGCGACGGGAATCTGTTCATAGGAGTCCAAATCCATCAGAATGAGCTCGCCGCCCTGACGATAAAGAAACTGCATCTTCATCTTCTCGACGAATACCGGCTCGACTCGTTCTCCTGATCGAAAGGTTTTCTCTAAAGTTCGCCCCGTCTTCAGGTTACGAAGCTTGGTGCGAACGAACGCCCCGCCCTTGCCTGGCTTAACATGCTGGAACTCGGTGATGGTGTAAACATCGCCATCCATCAAAAAGTGCATTCCGTTCTTAAAATCGCTGGTATCAACCGCCAAAACAAATCGCTCCTATCGAACCGGGATTCAAGCCGAATTGTAGCATTTCGTCCACTCGGTATACCGCGCGAAGGGGTCAACGGCGGTTTCAAGTGCGACTACTCCAATTAGTCCCGCTCAATCCTCGCCAACGGCACTAGTTTCTCGACAACCGGACGTCTCGCAATCTCCGTGCCGTCGGTTGCCGCTGTTGCCGCACCGGACGCCAAGCCCCAACGAAAAGCCTCTTCTAGCGACATCCCAGTGCCCATTGCCCAAAGCATGCCGCCCAACATGGAGTCGCCACACCCGATGGTGCTTCGCATTTCAACGTTCGGGGTCATTCCATCGAACTCACCCTCGCCACAGGCAAGCACGGCTCCGCCTGCGCCTCGACTGACTACCGCGACTTTTCCGTCTCCTCCAAGCTGCCGATAAAGCTCTTGGGCCGCTTCGATAGAATCGTTTCGACCGCTCAGCTCGCGATCCAACAGCCTCGATGCTTCCTTTTCGTTTGGCTTGATGAAGTCGGGCCGGGCCAACATTGCGAGTTTCATCGCTTCGCCGTCCGCATCGACAAGGGCCTTGATCCCATGCTCATGGGCCAACTCCACGAGTTTCCTAAAGATATCTGCGGATGCCCCTGGAGGAAGGGAACCACCCATCGCTAGCCAAGTAATCCTGGGCAGGTACTCCCGAACTCGGTCGAACAGTCGGTGTATGTCTTCATCCGTAACCTCTGGCCCGCGCTCGTTAAAAGTAGTAGGAGGATTCTGGGCTTCGTCTTCCACGCTGAAGTTCGTTCTCGTGTTTCCGGCGACCTCCACAAAGCAGTGCGGCACCGATTGGAGGTCCAGCACTTTGCAGATATATGCCCCCGCACCGCCGCCGAGAAAGCCCGTCGCTACCGTTTCGCCCCCAAGCTCCCGCAGGACCCGGGAAAGGTTAACCCCTTTTCCCCCCGCATCGGTTTCGGTTCTCACAACGCGATTGGTATCGCCAACCTTCAACTGTTGGATGAACACCGCGCGATCGACCGACGGGTTTAAGGTGACGGTAAGAACCATTGATGGATTTTGCCCCCGTCAGGTTAGTAATGTCGCTGGGATCGCCGAATTTATTCGGCCAGCCAGCTTGGAATCTCACAAAGTTCAGGATGGCCTAAGCAATCAGCTTGTGAATAACTTCGCCCTCAACATCTGTCAGCCTGAACGGTCGGCCCTGGTACCGATACACCAGTTTCGTGTGATCGATCCCTAATTGATGCAGAAGGGTCGCGTGGAGATCATGGACGCTCATCGAGTCCTCAACCGCTTTGTAGCCAAGGTCGTCCGTCTTGCCGTAGCTGGTTCCGCCCTTGATCCCGCCGCCCGCCATCCACATCGTGTAGGCGTGAGTATGGTGGTCTCGGCCAAGATAGGTGGAGCCGCCTCGAGCTTCGTTCATCGGCGTGCGGCCAAACTCTCCGCCCCAAACGACAATCGTTTCATCCAAGAGACCCCTTTGCTTGAGGTCTCTTATTAGCCCCGCGGCAGCCTTGTCGACCTCCCTGCACAAAGCTGGCAAGCGGTTCTTGATATCGTCGCCCAGCGACGTCCCGTGGTTGTCCCAGCCCCGGTGGTAGAGCTGCACGAATCGGACTCCACGCTCGACCAACCTTCGAGCCAGCAGGCAGTTGTTGCCGAAGTTGCGCTTGCCCGGCTCGGTGCCGTACATCTCGTGGGTTGCCTTGGATTCCTTGGAGAGGTCCATGAGCTCTGGAACGCTGGTTTGCATTCGATACGCAAGTTCATACTGAGAAATTCTTGTTTCGATTTCTGGGTCGAGTGTCTCCTTATACTTAATCCGGTTCATATCCCGAATTGCGTCCAAGGTATCGCGACGAACTTCCGTCGGCACTCCATCCGGGTTGTTTACAAATAGGATTGGTTCCCCTTCCGATCGGAACTCGACACCCTGATAGACGGTCGGCAGGAAGCCGCTGGCATAGCAAGCCTTGCCACCGTCAGGGGCATTCTCGCCCGACAGCAAAACGACAAACCCCGGCAGATCCTTATTCTCGGTCCCTAACCCGTAGGTTAGCCATGAGCCCATGCTTGGTCTTCCCGGTTGTTGAAATCCTGTATTCATGAAAAGCTGAGCAGGAGCGTGATTGAACTGCGAAGTCCGCATCGTGTGGATCACCGCCACGTCGTCGGCGATCTCTTCAAAGTGAGGCAATAGTTCCGAAACCCAGTGCCCAGACTTCCCAACTTGCTTGAACTTATGGGGCGATGCCAACAGCTTAGGCACTCCCTGAATAAAGGCGAACCGCTCACCCTTGATGAGCTCTTCCGGGCAAAGCTGGCGGTCGTACTTAACCAAGGTCGGCTTAGGTTCAAACAGGTCCAGCTGAGAAGGCGCCCCTGCCATGAAGAGGAAGATTACGTTCTTTGCCTTTGGCGCGAAGTGGGGCTTCTTGACGCCCAATGGATCATCGTTCGGACTATCTAGAGCGAATGCATTGTCCATCAGTAAGTTACTGAGGGCGACGCCGCCCAGCCCATAGCCAACCTGCTTGAAAAGGGTTCTTCGGGTGATCTCTCGGAGAATCTCGTTTTGGTTCATCGGCTATTCCTTATTGATCGTCTCGTCGAGGTTAAGGATGACGCTAGCCACCATGACCATGGCGGCATTTTCGGGTGTCGGGGCAAGCTTTTTGGACTCCTCAGGCTTCTGTTGGTATCGAGAGAGCAAGCTACTGTAAAGAGTCTGGAGCCTTTGAATCTCCGCCGGTTTCGCGTGGCGTCCTGTGCACAGGCGGAAAGCTAACTCGATCTGCGACTTGGGAATCCTCGATTCCGCGATTCCTCGATCTGAGGAGTTGGGAGTGGGCCGATTGTTAGCGGAAAGCGCACTGTTGTGAGGTTGTGGTGATTTACCATCCGAAACTCGCCGCGCCAGACCTCTCGCCGCCTCCAAAAATGCGGGATCATTCAGAAGATTCAATGCTTGTAAAGGTGTATTGGTTCTACCTCTCCGCACTGAGCAAGATTCTCGACTCGTTGCGTCGAACGTCACAAA
>JACMJO010000564.1 GCA_014380605.1 Fimbriimonadaceae bacterium
AGTCGCGTGCCAGAAACTCGAACTATCGAATATTTCATCATTTCGAAAACTTCGGCCAGATCATTCAAAATAGAAGTGTGATCACGCCTCAAGATGCCGACCTAGTCGTTGATGAGATTCGTTCCTCCCCGGAAACCGGGCATGGCCTGCGAAAACTTGCGATGGAAAAGCTGAGCAACCTCCCAGGCTACAACTGGTCCGGCGTCTATCGATTCGAGCGAAACATGCTGGTCTTGGATGAGTTTTTCGGAGCGCCAACCGACCACACCCAAATCGAGGTCGGCGTGGGAGTCTGCGGTACTGCCATCGCGGAGGGCACCAACCAGATCGTTAAAGACGTTCGCAAGCTCGACAACTACTTGGCATGCTCGCTAGAGACTCGAAGCGAAATCGTCGTGCTGGTTAGAAAGGGCGCCGAAATATTGGGCCAGATCGATATCGACGGGCATGAAGTGGGCGCGTTTGACGAGTCTGACGAGAAGTTCCTCGAGCGCTTGGCCAATGTTTTGGCGGAACGATGGTGAATGCTGGATCGGCTTTCACAATCCAGCAATCTAACAATCGAGCAATCCCTAAAGTCCGCCTCTCTCCCAGGGTCCCCAGATTGCGAGGGTTAGCCCCGGGGTTTGGATGTTCACGAACATCGTTTGCCCATCTGGGCTGAAGCATGAGCCAGCGAATTCGCTATCGTTCATGATGTTTTGAGCAAAGCTGAAGATGCGTCCATCAGGAGTTAGCCCTCGCACAAACTGAGTGCCGCCGCCATCCTCGCAGATCGCCAAACCACCACGCGGCGACACGCAGATATTGTCGGGAGCATCCAAGACGTCGGCAGATGGGGATTCAAAAAGCAGTACCAGCTCTCCACCGTCCCCTTTGGAGGTGTATCGCCAAATTTGGCCCTTTTTGGCGTTCCCACCGTCCGTCGAGTTCAAATAGATATGGCCGTGCCCATACCAACACCCTTCTAGTCGTCCAAAAATTGCGCCGCCTTGGGCCTTTCCTTGCTCAAAAACGGCGAGGGGTTTAGTGGTGGCGGAGGAAGGATCCACATCCTTGATGTCCACCCATTCGCATCGGTGCACTTCTCCGACCGTCATGTTCTTTCTGGTATCCAAGCCATCTTTGCCCTTAACCTTCATCATCTGCAGCTTGCCGCCCGCCGCAAGTTTGGTCGGCTTGTTGGGGATGTACCGATAGAAACCAGCTGTCCCGATATCTTCGGTCTGGTACACGATTCCCGTAAGTGGGTCAACCGCCACCGCCTCATGGACGAATCGGCCCATCTCCTTGAGGGGAACCGCCTTGGTGGTGCCGTCGCTCAAAACTGAGACTTCAAAGTTGTAGCCATGATCCTTGTCGAACTTGGCGACGTCGGAATCTTTATGATAGACCTGCCCGGGGATGGGTCCGGCCGTGGTCTCTTCACAGGTAATCCAGGTTCCCCAAGGCGTCGGCCCGCCCGCGCAGTTGACGATGGTTCCGCTGAGGCTCACAAAGTCCTTGATGAGTTCCCGGCTAGCGGGATCGACGATAAGCGTGGTGGTGCCACCGCCCGCTGTCATGTCGTACGAGTTCCTGCGATCACCAATCGCCTTACCTAATTCGCCTTTCTTGGGTCGAACTTCGTGGTTACGGACTAACCGAATCTTTCCATCGACCCCGAATGCCGCCATTCCATCGTGGGCGGCCGGCGTGAGCCGTCCATCCGCCATCTTGTCGCCGGTCTTGCCAAACACGTTGTATTCAAAGCCATCGGGCAAGGTGAGCAACCGCTCGCCGGTGTTCTTGGCGTTACGAGGCTTCAACTCGCCATACCCGCCCTGTTCATTGGCAACGCCACGATCCAAATGAGTCTTAGCGAGGCTTGACCTCGATACCAATCCATCGATTCCGAAAAGGGCCCCACCCGCCAAAATGCCGCCTTGCAAAAAACTTCGCCGATCCATGCAAAGAGAATAACCCGAAATAATGTTAAGGGACCGTCAACTCCCTGTCCCTGGTGCAAACAAAACAACGAAGTACACTCTGGAACCTGTGGAGCGATTCGACGTAGTGGTGGTGGGAGCTGGGCAAGCCGGAATCGAGGCAGCCCTCGCCTCTGCCCGAATGGGCCTCCGAACCGCCTGCGTTACCATGCGTCTGGATCGAATCGGGCACTTGCCCTGCAACTGTTCCATCGGCGGCCCCGCTAAGGGACACATGGCCAGGGAAGTCGATGCGATCGGCGGCCAAATGGGCGTCACGACCGATCACGCCTTGACTCACATTAGAAGGGTAGGCACGGGCCGGGGCCCCGCCGTTCAAACGATCCGCGCTCACGTCTGCAAAGACCTCTACCCTCTGCTAATGCGCCAAACCCTGGAGCGTCAGCCTAATCTCACGCTCATCGAGGGGATTGTAGCGGGAGTTCAAAGTCAGGGCCAGCGGGTTTCGGGAGTTTGGCTACAAGCAGAAACGCCATTTCTTATCGAGTGTCAATCAGTAGTCCTCACTACTGGTACCTTTCTTAATGGACTCTGCCACGAGGGCCAGAAGAAGACCAAAGCGGCTCGTCACGGCGATCTGCCCTCCGTATCCCTCAGCGACTGGCTCCGCGATCTCGGCGTCAATTTGAGGCGATTCAAAACTGGGACAACCCCCCGCATCGCCAAGTCGAGCATCGACTTCTCCAAAACGCCGCCCCTAGCAAGCGAACCCGACGCCGGGCCGTTCAGCTTTCTTCATGACCGAACGTTTGAGCTGAAACCCCTACTCCCTTGTTGGCAAACCAGAACCACTCCGATCACCCACGAACTCATCCAGGCAAATCTCCACGAGAGCGCGATGTATTCGGGCCAGATCGAGGGGGTAGGTCCCCGTTACTGCCCTAGCATCGAGGACAAGATCGTTAGATTCTCCGATAAGGAAAGCCATCCCGTTTTCCTTGAACAGGAGACTTGGGACGGGGAAGAGATTTACGTGCAGGGAGTCAGCACGAGCCTCTCCGCGCATGTCCAAATCGACTTGCTTCGTACCATTCCCGGGCTAGAGAACGTAGAAATGCTCCGACCTGGCTACGCGGTGGAGTACGACATGGCAGATCCGCTTCAACTCACACCGCATCTGATGAGCAAACTGCTCGATGGTCTTTTCCTGGCGGGCCAACTCAACGGAACTAGCGGTTATGAAGAGGCGGCGGGGCAGGGAATCGTTGCCGGGATCAACGCCGCTCGCTACTCCCAAAACCAAGAACCCATCGACTTTCCCCGTGATAACAGCTTTATCGGGGTCATGGTCGATGACCTTGTCACCAAAGGGGTCGAAGACCCTTACCGGATGCTGACCGCACGAGCGGAGCACCGACTCCACCTTCGCAACGACAACGCCGATCAGCGTCTGACTGAGATTGGCTATCAGGTGGGACTAGCCTCACGAGAACGATGGGAGAAGTTCTGCGAGAAGCAAGCGAAGATCGTCCGTGGCCTCGCCATCTTGGAATCGACCTTTGTCCATGAATCGCAAGGAGAACTCCTTGAGGCCCATGGCCAACAGCCCGTTAAAAACAAGATCTCGCTGTTCGATCTCATGAAGAGACCCTCGGTTAGCCTAGACATCGCCGAAAGAGTTGGCAGAATCACGATTTCAAGTGAGCCCCTCGTTCGCGAACAAGTCGAACTGGCGGCAATATACGATGGCTACCTAAAACAGCAGGACCGCCAGATCGTGCAAGCCCGTAAGCTTGAATCGATACGAATCCCAACCGACTTCGACTACCAAACGCTAACCGGACTTAGCTATGAAAGCTTAGAGAAATTGGGAAGAATTCGCCCGACGACGATGGGTCAGGCGAGCCGGGTCCCTGGTGTTCGCCCCAGCGATATCGCCCTGCTGATCGGCCATCTGAGAGGTCGCCATGAGGCCAAACGGGTAAATTAACAATCCGCTCGCCGCCGCCGTCGAGCCTCAGAAGTAAACCATGGAAACGGTGGACGTAACCATCATAGGCGGGGGCCCGTGCGGCCTGTTTGCGGCCTTCTACGCAGGTCTGCGCGGCATGTCGGTGCGAATCGTCGATTCCCTTCCCGAACTGGGGGGCCAGTTAACCGCCCTCTATCCCGAGAAGTATGTGTACGACATGCCGGGCTTCCAGAAAGTTCTGGCCAAGGATTTGGCTAAGGACATGATCGCGCAGGGTACACAATTCCACCCTGAACTGGCACTGGAAGAAACGGCCCAGGCGATTCAAAAGACCGTTGACGGCTGGTCGATTTCAACCGCAAGCGGTAAAGCTTTGCCGACCAAGACGGTCATCATTTCTGCCGGAGCGGGCGCATTTCAACCCACGAAAATTGGAGTTGAAAGGGAAGAGGAGTATGTTGGACAAGGTATTCACTACGGAGTCCGGGATAAGTCTATTTTCCTGGGTAAAAAGCTGGCGATAGTTGGCGGTGGCGACAGCGCTTTCGACTGGTGTCTGAACCTGATGGATACCGCCGACCACATGACCCTTATCCATCGTCGCGACGTGTTTCGAGCCCATGAAGACTCTATCGAGAAAGTGATGGCGAGCCGGGTAGAGATGAAGCTCTGGTACGCCGTTAAGGAACTTCACGGCAACGGCAAGCTGGATGGCGTCACACTCGAGAACACTCAGACCAAGGAGACCGAGCACTTCGAATGCGACGCTCTCATTGTAAATATCGGATTCAAAAGCTCCCTTGGCCCGCTCAAGGACTGGGGGTTTGAGATCGTCAAGAATCAGATTGTCGTCGATGACCGTTACGAGACCTGCCTCCCGGGTGTGTTCGCTGTAGGAGACGTCTGCGCGTTTGACGGCAAGCTAAAGCTAATCGCGACGGGAGTTGGCGAAGCCGCGACGGCCGTCTGCTTCGCCAAGACCTATTTGGACCCCAATGCCAAGCTTTTCCCAGGGCATAGCTCGGATATGGACCTTTAGTGGATTGTGGATTGTGGTTTGTAGACTATTGAACCACCAAGGCGCGAAGGCACAAGGGGGAATGTGTCTGTCTTAACCCACAAGCCACAGACCACATCCTACAGGCCACAAACCACACTTTACTCCCGCGCTGGTTGATCTCCCAATCCTGCGTCAACTCCTCGGGCTCGCAACTGGATGGCCAAGCTGATCCTTTGGTGCGTGTTGAAGTACAGGGCGTGCTTCATCACAAAGCCGTAGGCGAAAACCTCCGGCGGATTGCAGTCGGCGTCCACGAACGTCAGATTCCAGGCCCCATCCTCGATGATCTCGTCATGGAGTTTTAGCCAGGCTTCGTGGTTCTTTTCGAGCCGAGCATGATGCTCGGCTGCGGTTTCTGGTTTGTCGCCAAACTTGATTTGGCGGAGAGCGTGAAGCCAAGGCTCGGCGTAGGTTGAGCATCGCTCAACGAGTTGCTCGACGGTGAGATCTTGGCCGCACCATGGGAACGGGTCAACGTCCTTGATTGGTTGGTTTCGATCGGTGAGCGTGAAGGCGAGGTCGATCAAGCGGTGGGTTTCCGCTCGGTGATCGTCCATCAACTGTTCATAAAGATTCATTTGATTCTCCTTGCCCACAGGACGGGCTTCGCCGTCCGGGTGGAAGTGAACTCCGCCGGGACCGCCAATCCGGTAGTCCTCTGCGCCCAGCTTGCGCCAATCGCGAGGGCCAATGCCGTAGGCGGATCGGAACGCCCGGGAGAATCCGTCCGAGGTCTCGAAATGAGCTTCCATCGCGATGTCGCCGATTGCTCGGCCGGTCCATCGCAAGGTCCACGCGGCACGCTCCATAAGAAGTCGGCGGCGCATGGCCATCGGGCTTGCGCCCGTAGCCGACCGAAATCGCCGATAGGTTTGGGCCACCGAGTAGCCCGCTTCGTTCGCGAGTTCGGAGCCGGTATTGGCCCCTTCCAAGTCTTCCAGGTTTGGCGTGTTTTCCATGTGAGCAAGGAGATGATGCAGACTGCCTCTCTACCAATACCCGACCGCGATTCGCATTTCTTAATCGCAATAACTGAACGAAAGGCATTTCCGGGCGGTCATCACGTTGGAGGTGGGGAAGTAGATGGTTCTTACAACATTGATTGGGCTTTGGGCAATTGGGGCGCCTGCACAGCAAACGCCGATTCAGGTCACGATCGAAACCAAGGTGTTTAAGGTCGAAGATGAGGCACTGGCCCTTGAAGGCGTTAAGGTGAGCACACGTTCTGCGCCAGGCAAGTCGCCAATCATCGTCAAGTATGTCTCCCTAATCGATGAGCAGAAGCTCGCTCAGAACAAGGGGATGAAGCTGATCTCGTCTCCCGTTCTCCGAACAATTGACGGAGTGGAGGCGAAGCTGACGATACAAAACAAGATCGAGGGTCAAGGAACGGTGACCTGGATGTCGACCATGACGCCTGCAGTTCGGATCGACGGAACTATCGATCTCGATTGGCTAGTGGGCGAGGAGTCGATCGATGTCCCTTTGAAGAACTGGAGGTACATCTACAAACCTCACCTCAAGGACGGGGAGCCTCACGGCCTGTATATTAATCGGCGAGGGGAAAAGTTCTTGTATGTGGTCAAAGCAACCGCCAGTGGACCTAAGAGGAGCGACGCCAAGATTCGGGTCACATACCTCACGGGTTCGGGGATTCAATTCGTGAGCGAGGGAGGAAGCCTCAAGTCCTCCCATGATGTGATCAGCGCGGACGGAGTAAAAGCGGAAACAGTTCTGAAGTCCAAGAAACTCTTGAAGCAAACATCCGCAGAATTCTCCCTTGTCAATGAGCAGTGGAAAGAGATGTCCTATGGATTGGTTGCGGACCAGCCAACGAGTCCCGCTATTCGTGAGGTCGCCTTTCGGGTTCGGCCCCGTGACACGGTCTCGATGCACTTTGCGGTAGAGGTGATGGAAACGAGCCGCGATGCTTCACGATCGGTCAAGTTTCGCGAGGATTTTCATATCGGGCGAGATCGGGCCTGCATCCTGATCGTCAAGCGATCGGACATTCGGGACGTGTACCTATTTGAGCTCATCGACCGAGCCTAAGCAGTAGTCTATAGGATGTGTCACAAACCGCTGCCCTCATCGTGAATGGAAAGTCGCGGCGAGGGCGCGAGTGGTTTGCCCAGGCTGAAAACGCGCTGAAGGAAGCGGGAATAGAGCTCTCTATTTCCAAGCTCCTCAAAGATCCGCGTCAAATCTCTCCCATTGTGAAAGACGCAATAGCCAAAAACACTCCGCTCGTCTGTGTTGGAGGTGGGGACGGAACTTTCAGTGCGGTGGCTCAGCACTTCATCGGCAAGGAATCAATCCTCGGCGTACTACCGCTCGGCACCGGAAACTCGCTGGCTCGCGACCTGGGAATCAATGCCAACGTCGAAGAAGCGGTCAAAACGGTGATCGAAGGCAGGGTCGAGCACATCGACCTCGGCAAAGTCAACAACGAGTACTTCGTCAACGTCGCGACCATCGGCCTCACCACCCGAATCGCCGAAGGGCTCGACGATGCGGCAAAGAAGCGTTTCGGGCGAGCCGTCTATCTATTTGCAATTATTAAGGCAGTCGCGAGCGCAAGCCCGTTTCGGGTCAGCCTCACGATTGAAGGGAAAGAGCATTCGTTTCGATCGTTCCAAGTCGTGGTCGGTAGCGGGCGCTATCATGGCGGGCCTTTTCCCGTCACGCCGGAAGCCAGCATCGAAAGCGGCAAGCTGGCCGGCTATGTTCTGACATCCACGAGAAGATCGGTCCTTCTCAAGTACGGAATCAACCTTTGGCTCAAAAGGCAAACCGAGATGCCCGAGGTGTTTCAGTTTGAAGCAGAGACGCTTATGATCAAGACTATTCCAGTTAAACGGATTACGATCGATGGAGAGATCAAGATACGCACTCCGGGCGAGTTCAAAATCCTGCCCGCCGCCATAAAAGTTATGGCCCCCAACGAAAAATAAGATCCCAGCAGGAAACCGTGCCGGGTTGCCTTTCCGTACGTCTTGAAATAGAATATGTGATGAACGCCCTGCATCGAGAGGTTTGGGGCGGCCAAGGAAGGTCTGAATGAACAAGATACTAGCGTTAATCGTTTCTGCTGCGGCAATCTCGACCGTGGCCCTCGCCACCGAGCCAGTAAAGCCAACCAAGCCCCAAATGAATTTTGGAGGCGGCAAGTGGTCCATCCGAGTTTTCTACGGAATGCCAACGGGGGACATCAAGGACGATGGCGAAGTTGACAGCGTTTTCGGCGGCGGCCTGGATTACACCCTCCCCAATATGGGCCAGAGTACCGGTGGCAGCTTTAGCCTCGGAGTAGAGTACAGCACCTCCTCAGAAGGCGTAGCCGGGTTCCAGGTGCAGAACTATGGCATCTATGCCGGCTTTGCATTTCCTCTTGGACAGAACACCGGAATGGGCGGCTTGGAAGCCATCGTTCGAGCCGGTTACTTCAACACCAAGTTCGAGAACGACTTAATGGACGACAATCGATGGGGCTTTGGCTGGGACCTTGGTCTTCGCTATAAAGTCCAGAAGTTCTGGCTTGAGTTGTTTTATCGACAGCGCCCATCGCTCGATGGCGTCGACAACAACGCGATCGCGATCGGAGTGAATTTTCCAATCGGAAACTAAGTTCGTCGGGTTAGGTAGGAGCAGAGTGTGGCGATTTGCCACACTCTGCTTTTTTTAGTTTAATGGGGAGGGTTCGCGAGAGGGTAGCGAACTTTGTGATCTGGGTATTGGTCTAGACGAGCCTTGCCCCATCGGAGCCACTTGGCGTGGCCGTCCCAATAGATATAGTTGGCGCCCCCATTATGCCGGTCGTACTTAAGCCAACCTTCATTGGGCCTGCTTCCGCTTCCCCATCGCACCAACGCCGCCTCTCCGCCCCACGTGTCGTAGTCATCCTGCGGAACGTAGTAGAAGTCGCTTGAAGGGTCGCTAAACCCTTCCGAGTTTCGCTCTGAGAACATGATGACATTCGGGTCGTCCAAGCTGGCCATCAGGGATTCGGTCGCGAAGTCGCTTAGGACACCTTCTTTCGCGTAGCGACAAGACTTGTGGGTGAAGATCGAGTTCAGAAGGTAGTTCCACATCGCCTGGTTCTTCATCCCAGCTTGGCATTGCTCGCCCAGCGGAGCCA
>JACMJO010000565.1 GCA_014380605.1 Fimbriimonadaceae bacterium
ACTTCTCCAAGCCTCGACGCGGTCCCTTGGAAGAAACAGCCCTTTGCCCTCTCTTGGGATCGGAGCCTTGGCGAGAATCACCTTTGGGCGCCTCATGTCGTCCAAAAGGGCGACACCTACTACATGTTCTATAGCGCGGGGAGTCTGGAATCGAACTTCCACTACCGAATCCACCTGGCAACCTCCAAAGACTTGAAGACTTGGACCCGTCACAAGGACAATCCCCTTTTCCAAGACTTCTTCGACGCCCGAGACCCGATGGTGCTTTTGGTCGATGGTGTGTACTACATGTACTACACCGCCAATCTGGATAAAGAAAAAAACCACCATGTCGTCAACGTGCGGACCAGTAAGAATCTTCTTGGTTGGTCCCCAGCGAAGGTAGCGTTTACTCACGAGGCAAAAGGCACCTTCGGCGGTCCGACCGAGTCGCCCTTTGTGGTTCGACATGGGGACCACTTCTATCTCTTCATCGGGCCAGATGGCGACTACCGAACCACAAAAGTTTACCGATCCGCAAATCCGATCCACTGGGAATCCAAGCCCATCTACAGTTTCCCAAGCCATGCCGCCGAGGTCCTTCAAGACAAAGATGGCAACTGGTACGCCAGTAACTCCGGCTGGGATTTGGACGGCGTCTATCTCGCCCCGCTTACCTGGGATCGCGCCAAATGAGGCAGATACGATCTAAGACAAAAATCCGCAATGTGATGAACGCGGTACGGGAGGATTGGAACGAAATCGAGCTTGCAATCCTGCTTCAAGACTGGAGCGACCCTTACAACGTAGGAGGGATGTTCCGAGTCGCTGACGCCTGCGGGGCAAAGGAGCTGATCCTGACCGGTAAGTCCACGCCACCGCCCCATCCCCAGGTGAGTGTGACTTCGATGGGGGCTCACCGTAGGGTGGAGTTTCGTCACTTTGACGGTCACGAAGAGGCGGCATTAGCTCTGAAGGAAGAGGGCTACGCGATGATCGCCGTCGAGGTCACGGACGGAGCCGAGCACTACATGCGCTATGCCTACCCGGCCAAGGTCTGCCTGGTTCTCGGGAACGAGCAGATTGGCGTCTACCAGCAGATTCTTAAGCATTGCGACGGAGCCGTCTTCATCCCTATGGCCGGCAAAGGGCGGTCCATGAATGTGCATGTCGCCGCCGCCGTCGTGGCGTTTGAGATTCTCTTAGGCGCAAGGGATTAAACTGGGACCATGGTTCTCGCGGCATTAGTGATCGGCGCATGGTACGTCTTGCCTCCAAGCTATTTGGATCTCCCCATCCAGCACACGCGACACGAGGCCCTCTTCTCCCGCGACGCCCCGATTTTCAACCGGTTTGTTTTGAAAGGAGTCGACGACGTGCAGTCTACGGCGATGTTGGGCGGCGGATATTTCATCGGCATTAAGGCCAAACCGACCGAATCTCCAATTGGATATCCCCTGTGCTTGAAAGGCGATAGCCTGCTCAACCCACCCCGGACGACGAGCTTCTGCACAGGAGCCTCCTATGCCGCGTTCATCGAGGCTCTCAATCGATGGATGCCTCTCCAGGGCCGGGCTTGGATTAACGAGAACAGCCGGCTACCCGCAACCATCCCGTTGGAGTTTTCAGATGACAGGATGGAGGCGATGCGGATGCAGGAGCCGGACGGTAGCCGTCGAGAGGACCATGTGAAGTTCTGGGGACATTGGAACGCCGATGGGTTCGGCAACCACTTTGCCCTGGTGCAGTACAGCAAAGTTGGAGAAAGGATCAAGCCGGAGAATGCTCGCCCCGGCGACTTTCTCAACATCTCATGGAAGAGTGGCCTTGGGCACTCTACGGTTTTCCTGGGTTGGTGTTTGGATGAGAAAGGGCGTAAAGCCGTAAGATTTTGGTCAAGCCAGAAAGGCACAAACGGCCTTGGCGACCAAGTCTCCGCTCTGGAAACCATTCGGGAGGTTTGTATTGTGCGGGTGTCTAGGCCACGAAGAATTTTCGACTTTGACCCAAAACAAGCGGTTGAGAAGAAGGTTGTAGGCGATACCGTCGACTGGTGATCAAAGCCGTAACGCGTCCACGACGTCGGGAAGACGAGATTTGCGACGGCTACAAGTTTGCTGGGCCGAATGAAATCGGCGATCCCAGCTGAACTACTTCATAAAGGGATACTCGGCGCGTTTCCGCTGCAGAACCTCTTCATACTTGATGATCTGACTCTCGATCTCGCCCGGGTTCTGCTCAGCGTACACCAAGGCGGCGGCTAGCTCGGACTTGGGCAGGGAAGGAAAGGCCTCCGTCAATCGCTCTACCGATCCGAGTTTTCGGAATTCTCTAACGATCTCCCAAACCGCAACGTGGCTGTCGACAAGCTTTGCGACGCTCGAATGATGATCGACGACAACTGCCCAGTCGTAGTCGCACATGGCGCTCTTTTGCCTAAACTCCACAAGTTTGGCTTCGACTTCAGCACTATCAACCGTTAGAAGGATCGCGCAGTCGTCCACGCTGAGTTGCTCTTGGTCCACCGCAGCTATTGCCAGATCTCCAAGCAGCCCAGGATAACTGTTCCAAAGGGTGTTGAGGATTGTCTCGACTCGTTCGGGATCGGAAGTCGTGAGGCGCTGAAGTTGCGCCAGTTGCCAAGATTCGATAGTTGTCCACATTGAGCGCCACCTGTTGCTGGGGCCGGTCAACGAACTTCATCGGTCGTGGACGCAAGCTTTGAGCGCAATTACTTCTACGCCCAATCCAAAGCTAAGACGTGATATACCCGTCAATCGGCGGAGATTTCTCGGTCTTTTGCCTCAATGAAGCCATTCTTCTCCAAAAACCGCAACAGGGCAGAGCGGTAGGTTTCGGGCTGTTCCCACCGACCCTCGGAGTGCCCGCAGTCTGGAAACCAAATCGCTTCCACCCCCGGACCCATCGCATACAGGTTCTTTCCGGCTGACTTTGCCGGAGCAACGAGGTCGTCCGTGCCATGCATGAATAGCATCGGACGGCCCCTCAACTGTTCCAGATAGTAGGGAACCTTGATCGTGAACGGACTGAAGCCAAGGAACAGCACCCCGATCAAGGCGGCCGGCCAAAGCAAGATCGATAGCCAAGGCCCCCCGATGAATCGCCACCAACCGTTCACCGCTTTCCCGAGATTCGAGTAAGCGCTGTCCAGAACCAGCGCGTCCGCCAGGTCAGGATCTTCCGCCCAAGCCAAGGCCGATGCTACGGAGCCCATACTGCTACCGATCAAGACGATCCGAGCATCCCGGTTGCGCCTCCGAACCCACTCAACTGCCGCCTGCACGTCGTCTTTCTCGTGGTACCCGAACGAACACGTCCCTCCGATCGACTTCCCATGGCCCCTGAAGTCGAAAAGCAAGCAAGAAATGCCTTGTTTCCATAGCATGTAGGCGATCGGAGCGAGTTCGCCCTTTGAGAGGAAAAAGCCGTGACACAAGACGGCCACGGAGGTCGGATGATCTCCCTGAACCCACCAACCCGACAGTTCGATCAGGTCGTGCGACTTGATCGTAACGATCTCTTGGGGCGCGCCAATGGCTCCTGGCGACGAGATCGCCGGCGTTCGAGGCGGACGAGTCGCGATGAGCACTACCGCAAAGTTGATCGCCAACCAAAGAACCACAAGGACGCCAAAAAGCCAGATCAATTCTCGATTCCTTAGTACCTAGCCCGAGCAGAGAAGTCTCGTTATAGCCGATAATAGGCTTCCGATGTTTGCTCTCAACTTCTACTCTGACCTGTACGGCGATGTGCTACGAAACAATCGTAAGACCGTCACGATTCGATTGGGGGACAAGTCTGATAAATACAAGACCGGAATGATCGTCTGGATCACCGTTGGACCCCGCTTCGGCCGCCGTCAGAAGATGTACTCCGCAATCTTGGATCGAGTCGAGGTCAAGAAGATCGCCGATCTTTCTCCTCGGGACATCGAGCGGGAGAATCCAGAGTTTCGGGCTCAAGACGAGGTCATAGAAATGCTATCCAGAATCTATGGCGACCTCATCACCCCCGAGCACCGGGTCACCGTCATCTACTTCTCACGGGTCGATGATTGATCGCCCCATTTTGTAGATAGATTTGCGATAATAGGCATCGTGGAATTCAACAGCCTATCGCCATCCCAATTGCCCCCTGCTCGCCTAGAGGAGCTTGGCCGACGCTACGCACACTCGCAGTATTTGATGCGCAAGCAGATGCTGAAGCTGTTGGGCTCCTCATTCCGCATCTATGACCTGGCAGGCAATCTCGCCTTCTTCGTGCACCAGAAGGCGTTCAAGCTGAAGGAAGACATCCGCGTCTATGCCGACGAGGCCAAAACCACAGAAATGTTGGTGATCAAGGCTCGCCAGATCATGGACTTTAACGCCGCGTACGATGTGGTGGATTCGCTCACGGGCCAGAAGATCGGCGCCTTGAAGCGAAAGGGCTGGAGCTCTATGATTCGCGACGAGTGGATTGTTATGGACGCCACGGATCGAGAGATCGGCAAGATCATCGAGGACAGCACAATGATGGCGCTCCTCCGTCGCTTCCTCTCGAATCTCATCCCCCAGAACTTTGATGTGCTTTACGGGAATCTGAAGGTGCTAGACCTGCGTCAGCACTTCAACCCATTCCTGTTTAAGATGGATATCGACTTTTCCGTGGATCCATCGGCCGCAATGGATCGCCGGCTTGGCATCTCGTGCGCCGTGTTGATCTGTGCCTTGGAAGGCCGCCAAAGCGGATAGACTCCTGGCATGACGTTGGCCAAGGCGATTTTCCTGATCGGCTTGGCCATTTGTCTTATCCCGCTTACTCCTCCCTGGGCGGCATTGATTCTTGGCATCGCCATCGCCCTGATTCTGGGCAACCCATTTCCCACAGAAAGCAAGAACGTCTCCAAGGTCCTTCTTCAAGTCTGCGTGGTCCTGCTGGGGTTCAGCATGGACTTGAACACCGTCCTCAAAGCTGGATCGCAGGGAATCCTCTTCGCCCTGGCCTCCATCGTCGGCGTTTTCCTGCTGGGTTGGGGCCTTCAACGGGCGCTCGGATTGAGGCCGGTTGCAGGTTTGCTGGTATCTACCGGTACTGCCATTTGCGGGGGCTCCGCCATCGCCGCGATGAGCACCGTCACCGACGCCGATCAGGAGGACGTCTCCGTCGCGGTTGGTACGGTCTTCATCCTCAACGCGATTGCGCTTCTCATCTTCCCTCCGCTGGGCCACTACTTTGGCCTCACCCAAGCGCAGTTCGGAACCTGGGCGGGGATCGCCATTCACGACGTGGCCTCGGTTGTGGGTGCGGGAAAAGCTTATGGTCCCGAGGCATTGGATGTGGGGACAGCGGTGAAACTGTCTCGGGTCTTGTATCTGATTCCAATCACCCTGATAGCGGCTTGGTGGATAAGGAACCAAGGGCGGAGGGCGGAGGGCGGAGGGACGCGGGAATCAGGGGATGAGGAAGGAAGAACTCGTCCATCGAACACACCTTTCCCCTACTTCATCCTCGGCTTCATCGCGGCTTCGGTTGTACGGACCTATGTTCCCGTGATTGGAGACTTCGCGCCCACCATCAAAATGGCAGCCTCAATCGGGCTGGCGGTCGCCCTCTATCTCATCGGAGCGGGCATTACCCGCAAGACCCTTCAGACTGTAGGAGTCCGACCCTTGATCCAAGGCGTCGTCCTTTGGGTGTTCATCAGTGTGACTTCGTTCTTCGTTGTCCAAAACCTCTGAAACAAACCGCGACGTCGTCCAACTAATCAGTTGTGAAGCCACTGGTCTGCATTTGTTCGATTCTATTGTCAGCATGGGGCCATTCGAACGATGGGTGGGTTGGCTCCACTGGGGCTCCGCGGATTGAAGGCAAGCATCCAACCATCAGCATGGTGGACGAGGTGATTCACATCCGCATCGGGAAAACCGAGATGACGGCTGATTGTCGCTTCACGTTTCGAAACGAGGGGAAAGCCGCCTCAGTAAGGATTGGCTTTCCCGACGTCTACGGCAACTCTGAAGCTAGCGACAAGCCAAGGTCCGTTTACAAGTCGTTTGCCTCCTATGTGGATGGCAAGCGGGTTCCCACGAAGTTTGTGACCACATCGAATCCAAACAACTGGCAGGTTAAGACAGTTCGATTCGGAAGAGGCCAGACGCGAAAGGTACGAAACCTCTATCGC